>NZ_CP008796.1:1500000-1764045 GCF_000734015.1 Thermodesulfobacterium commune DSM 2178 | reverse complement strand
GACCTCCTTTTCTGTTATACTTTTTGACCTCGATAATTTTAAAGTTATTAACGATACTTATGGGCATGATAGGGGAGATTATGTGTTAAAAGAGGTTTCCCGTTTGATAAAAGAAAACATCAGGCAAACCGATTTGCCAGCTCGATGGGGAGGAGAGGAGTTTGTAATCCTTTGTCCTAGGACTATTAAAGAAGAAGCTTTGGTTATAGCTGAAAGAATCAGACAGAGTATAGCGACCTACCCTTTTGAGGAAGTAGGGACACTTGTCAAGAGAATTGTGTCTCCTTATAAGGCAGTGATAGATGCAGACAACTGTTTGTATTTTAAGACTTTGAGAAAGACAGGCAAGACAGCCTGTCAGATCTGTCAGAAGGGTATACCTAGCAAGAACATCGAGGGTTGTCCGGCGGGGGCGATCAACTATGAGGACAAGGATGAGTTTATCAAGGTAAAGGTAGGGGCTGTGATCTTGGCAACAGGTTTTAAACCGATGGAAAAATATCATTTTAAAGAATATTCTCCTAACTGTCCAGATGTGGTTACTGCTATGGAGTTTGAACGTATTCTTTCTCCTACAGGTCCTACGGAGGGGCAGCTTAAAAGACTTTCTGACGGGCAAAAACCAAAGAAAATGGCTTTTATAGCCTGTGTAGGAAGTAGAGACGAAAGATATCATACTTATTGTTCTAAAGTTTGTTGTATGTATATCATGAAACATGCAAGGATTCTCAAAGAGAAGTATCCAGACATAGACCTTTATCTTTTCTTTATAGATGTGAGGACTGCAGGAAAGGATTTTGAGGAATTTTATGTTTACACCAAGAAGCTTGGAGCCAAGGTGATAAGGGGAGGAAGGGTTTCAGCGGTAGATGTAAAACCTGATGGTAAGTTAAGGGTCAGGGCATATGACAACGACCTTTGCAGTCCGGTAGAGGTGGATGTAGACATGGTGGTTTTGGCAACAGCAATTGAGCCAGGTCCAGACACAGAGAAACTTGGAAGGCTTTTTAGTGCCAGTTGTGGTAGGGAAGGATTTATCAGAGAAGTTCACACCAAACTTTATCCAGTAGAAACTTCTGCTAAAGGCGTATTTATCGCAGGATGTGTGCAGGGGCCTAAGGATATTCCAGAATCTATCGCTCAATCAAGGGCTGCTTCTTCTGCGGCGGCAGCTTTGGTATTACCAGGTAAAATCAGGTTTGAAGCTATATCTGCCGAGGTGATAAGGGATAAGTGTAGTAGTTGTGGTGTATGTATACAGCTTTGTCCATATAACGCGATAGTGCTTGAAGAGTATAAAGGGGTTTATAAGGCCAAGGTTGAGCCAGCCCTTTGTGCTGGATGTGGAACCTGTGCAGCAGCTTGTCCTTCCAAAGCCATCGTTTTCCATGGATTTACCACCGAGCAGATAATAGAGCAGATTAGAGCTATAACGGTTGATTAATAAAAGAAAGAAACCAAAGGGGGTAGGATAATGGAGAAGGAAGTGAATGTTATAAAGTTGGATGAGGAGTTTATGAAGGAGTTTTGGGAAGAGCTTGAGGCGATGGGGATGCCTGTTAAGGAGTTGAGGGAGTGTATCCAGTGTGGTAGGTGTGCGGCAACTTGTCCGATGGCGTTAGCTGGGTTGGAGTATTTTATCAAGAGGATAGTGCATGCGAGCATGTTGGGGTTGAAGGAGATATTTTTGGATGATTCATCGGTGTGGGGGTGTCAGAGTTGTAACCGGTGTGTGGAGGTATGTCCGATGGACATTAAGCCATATGAGTTGATACAGGCGATAAGGAGGGTGTGTTTTAGGGAGTATGCGATGCCATCTAACACGATAGATGGTTTGAGGAACTATTATGAGAGGGGGCATGCGGTGATAGTTAAGGGATTTGAGGAGAGGAGGAAGAAGGTGGGGTTACCTGAGATGCCACCTACGGTGATAGGGAATGAGGAGATGAGGAAGAAGTTTCAGGAGGTAATGAAGCAGACAGCGTTAGCAGAGGTAGCACCGTTTCCACTTGACTAAAGAAAAAGGAGGGAAGAGATGAAGAGGGTAGGATTGTTTTTAGGATGTAACATACCGTTGAGGAGGCCGGATATAGAGTATTCGATGAGGTATTTGTTGAAGGAGTTGGGGGTGGAGGTAGTGGATTTAGAGGGAGCGACATGTTGTCCGGCGTTTGGGACGATGCCATCGGTGGATTTAGTGGGGTGGTGTGTGGGATCAGCGTGGAACATGGCGATAGCAGAGGGTAAGGGATTAGAGGTGATGGTAACGGGGTGTGGTAGTTGTTATGGGAGTTTGAATGAGGCGAGATATCACATGGAGAAGCATCCTGAGATAAAGGAGAAGGTTAACGAGATACTGGGAAGTGTGGGTATGAGGTATGAGGGGAAGGTGAAGGTGTACAACATATACAATTATATATATGATTTTATTGGGTTAGAGGAGTTGAGGAAGGCGGTGAAGTATCCGTTGAATGGGATGGTATGTGGGGTGCAGGTAGGGTGTCACAATTTATGGCCGAGCAAGGCGTATCCGGCGAATGATGAGAATACGTTTCAGCCGAGGAGGTTGAGGGAGATATGTGAGGCGTTAGGAGGGGTAGCGCCGTGGTATAGCATGATGACAGATTGTTGTGGTATGGGTGCGTTGGGTAGTTTAGCGAGGGACAAGTCTTGGAGTTTGTTTAAGAAGAAGGCGAGTAAGATGATAGAGGAGATAAATCCTGAGGTATTTGTGACGGGGTGTAGTAGTTGTTTGTTGAGGTTTGACAACGATCAGGCTCAGATGAAGAAGGAGGGGGTAATAGATTTTGAGGTACCGGCGGTGCATGTGGCGCAGTTGGTTGCGTTGGCGTTGGGGGCGGAGCCGGAGAAGGCGGTAGGTTTGGCAGAGGTGCCAGTAGACAAGGTGGTAGAAAAAATAAGAGCAGGAGGTAAGTGATATGGGCACTGCCTGAGGAAATTGTATATAAATAGCCGGTCTCTTATCCAGACCAAGGTTAAACTCGTTTGGAGCCTTGGAAGGACAAATGTTCATACAGTGACCACAACCTGTACACTTATCCCAGTCTACATACCTGGCTTTTTTTCTTATGGTAACTTCAAAGTTACCTACATAACCCTTAACATCTTCTACCTCGGCATAGGTGATAAGTTCGATGTTAGGATGCTGGGCGACCTCGCCCATCTTGGGGGTGAGTATTCAAGCCGAACAGTCCATAGTCGGGAACGTTTTGTCAAGCATAGCCATGTTCCCGCCTATAGAAGGCCTTTTCTCTACCAGATAAACCTTTAAACCCATGTTAGCTAAGTCTAAAGCAGCAAACATACCTGCAATTCCACCACCTACCACCAAAACAGACTTTTCCATAGGTTCAAAACGGTCTTCTAAAGGTTCAGCCAATCTTACCTTAGCTACCGCGCTTTTTATGATCCTTTTAGCCTTGTCTGTAGCCTCTTTAATCTTCCCCCAGTGAGCCCAGGTATTCTGGTCTCTTATGTTAGCTATTTCACAAAAATACTTGTTTAAACCTGCTGACTCTACCGCTGCCCTAAAAATAGGCTCATGAGTTCTTGGAGTACAAGCAGCAACTACCACCCTGTCAACTAAACCCTCTTTAATATCATTCTTGATCAACTCCTGCCCAGGGTCAGAACACATGAAGAAATAATCTCTCACTACTGTCACATCAGGCAATGTTTTGGCAAACTCTACCAACTCCTGGATATTAAGCCCACCTTTAATGTTCTCACCACAATGACATACATAAACCCCAACCTTTGGCATGTCTAACCCCCTTATTTTGATATTCTATTAGTCCCTTCATTATTTATTTATAAAATACTAATAATCAAAGTCAAATAGACTTAAAAGCTTTTTTTCTTATTTTTTCCTTTTTTTATTTAACTTTTCTAAAAAATTTAAACATTTTTATTTGTTTTTTAAAATTTTTACTTTTTATATTTATACAAAACACAGTTTACACATGAAGAGCTATCCTAAATGACACTTTTTGAACAGGTGTATTTGAAAACCTGTCAGTTTTAATTTAAGATTTTAAAAGCAATAGATTAAAAGAAAGTAGGGGGAGATCCCCCTACTTAATTGAGATCAGAAAATTTGAATTTTATTTAAAGTTTCTCAAACTTTTTACCAGCTCTCCGTCCTTGGTGTAGATGTCTATCTGCACAGGCAACTTCCCAGGTAAGGTGTGGGTAGAACAGGCAAGACAAAGGTCATAGGGCCTGTAAGCCATCTCTACCAAGTTTAAAATTCCCTCATCTACCTTTCCTTCCTTGATAAAATTCTCTGCCGCCCTCTTGATCGCTATGTTTATAGACCCTTTGTTGTGGGTGGTTGCAACTATGATGTTTGCGTCAGTTACTATACCCTTACTGTCTGTCTTGTAATGATGAATAAGCGTTCCCCTCGCTGCCTCAACAATCCCTACTCCCTCTCCTAATGCCTCACCTAACTCCTGCCTCACGTCAGGAGCTGTGATACTCTCGTCTGACGCAAGCTCCTTCACCTTCTCCGCACAATGTAACAACTCTATCGCCCTCGCCCAGTGATAACCCAGTATGTTATGCACAGGCTTCCCTCCAAAAAACTCTACCATCTCCTCATACGCCTCCTGCGCACCAGGTGTGTCAAATCCATTCCCCACGTTAAACCTCGCTAGCGGCCCCACACTGTATAAACTCGTTCCCTCTCCATCCACTATCCCCTTCCAACCTAACTTCTTAATGTACGGTGCCTTCTGATAACTCCACGGCAACGTCCTCTCTGCTATCCACTCCAAATACTCCTTACCACTAAACCTACCTATCTCATTACCCTTCGTGTCCACAAACACCTGTGTACCATCATAATAGGTTACCTTCCCAGCCTCATCCACCGTTCCCAAATAATTCGTCACCACCTTGTAAATGTCCCCCTTTATCAACTCCACATACTGAGGATTACTTAACACCAAATCCTTAAACGCCTTAAGCGTAAACTTCCCTAACTCCACACACTCATCCGCATACCTCAGTATCTCCTGCCTTTCCTCCTCCTTCAGCCTCTTGCTCCATCCCCCGGGTATCGCTGCCACTGGATGGCTTGGCCTTCCTCCAAGGATCTCAAAGATCCTAACAGCAGCAAATCTCTTCTTCAAAACATCTCTTCCTACATCAACTCCCACCTTCATAATCAACCCAACCAAGTTCCTCTCTGCTGGAGATGCCGTAGGCCCACAAACAAAATCAGGCAACCCCAACGCATATATGATCTCCATGTGGTCCTCTACATAATGCGCATAATAAAACAACTCCCTCAACTTCCTCGCCGTCTCCGTAGGCTTTACCCCATATACCTCATCTGCGGCCTTCAACGAGGCCATAAAATGAACAGCCCTACATACCCCACAGACGGTACTTACTGTCCTTGGTACCTCCTCTATAGGCATACCTATCAAAAACTTCTCATATCCCATAAACTCTACTACCTGCCAAAAGGCATTGTCCACATTCCCCTTGTCATCCAAAAATATCGTTATCTTCCCATGACCCTCAAGCCTTGTCATGGGATTTATCTCTATCCTCTGCATACCCTTCCCCTCCTCTCTGTTTTTTATCTTCTTACCTACTTTCCAAGCCTCTTCCCTATCATAGACCCTGGCAAACTATACCGGTAAAACAACCTCACAGGGTCCTCTATCCTGTCTACCAACTCCTCGTTTTCCAATGCACTCGCTATCGCACTTATCGCCCTCAAACCATAATCCCTTACCCCTGGTATCGGCCCTCCACATCCCCTACACGGCACGTTCACCTTCAAACAACTCGCTCCACAGTCTCCCTGTGTAACAGGACCTAAACACAAATACCCCGCCTCAAGCAAACATGCCTCCTCCTCTACTCCCCCTTCTATCACCCTCCTAACCTCTAATACAGGCTTCTTCTTCTCCCCCCTCAACACAGGGTTCCTCGAACATACCTCACACACCGCATGCCCCATCGTTATCCAACTACCCCTCGGCGGTAACTTACCCTCTAACAACGCAACCAACGCCGCCTTCACATGCTCATAATGCGGCGGACACCCTCCTATGTAATAATCCACCTCCACCACCTGATCCAACGTTCTGGCCTCCGTCAACTCCGGCAACTCCAACTCATACTTCCCATCTACCACATACTTGGGACTCGGTAACTCCCCTGTAGGATTGTCTGTACTAAACGTATCCCTATACGCCTTCTCCAACAACTCCTGATTACTATACAAATTAACCAAACCCTTGATACCACCTAAACTCGCACATATACCATACGCTATCAACACCTTACACTTCGCCCTCATCACCTTCGCCATATGCTCATGTTCCTTGTTCCTTATGTTACCTGTCAACAAACCCACATCCACCGACCCATCTGGCAATGCCTCAAAATCCTTATACTTCACATCCACAAGTGTAGGCGCAAAAAACACTATGTCCACCGCACTAACCACATCCACCAAAAAATCAGCTAAATCTACCAAACTTATATCACAACCTGCACATCCTCCTGCCAGGTAATATGCTAACTTAGGCTTACTCATCTCCTATACCCCCTTCATTGGATTTGGTCCTAGTTCCCTTACCTTGGCATCCATCTCCGTTATTATGTCCGCAAACTTCTTACCCTCACTACCTGATATCCACTCAAGCCTCACCCTGTCTCCTTCCACTCCCAACTCCTCTAACACCCTCTTCAAAAGCTTAAAACGCCTCAATGCCTTGTAATTACCTGACCGGTAATGACAGTCCCCAGGAGGTCAGCCACCCACTAACACAGCGTCTGCTCCTGTTTTTAAAGCCTCTACTATAAACTCAGGCTCTACCCTACCACTACAGGGAACCCTTACTATATATGCTGTAGGTGGATAACTATATCTTAAACTACCTGCCAGGTCTGCCGCAGCATAGGTACACCAGTTACAAGCTATAACCACTATCTTTGGCTCCCAACTCATATCACTTACCTCCTGCTCTTATTTTTTCTACCACCTTGTCTACTGGCACCTCTGCCAAACCTACCGCCTTCTCCGGCTCCGCCCCCAACGCCAACGCAACCAACTGCGCCACATGCACCGCCGGTACCTCAAAATCTATTACCCCCTCCTTCTTCATCTGAGCCTGATCGTTGTCAAACCTCAACAAACAACTACTACACCCCGTCACAAATACCTCAGGATTTATCTCCTCTATCATCTTACTCGCCTTCTTCTTAAACAAACTCCAAGACTTGTCCCTCGCTAAACTACCCAACGCACCCATACCACAACAATCTGTCATCATGCTATACCACGGCGCTACCCCTCCTAACGCCTCACATATCTCCCTCAACCTCCTCGGCTGAAACGTATTCTCATCATTCGCCGGATACGCCTTGCTCGGCCATAAATTGTGACACCCTACCTGCACCCCACATACCATCCCATTCAACGGATACTTCACCGCCTTCCTCAACTCCTCTAACCCAATAAAATCATATATATAATTGTATATGTTGTACACCTTCACCTTCCCCTCATACCTCATACCCACACTTCCCAGTATCTCGTTAACCTTCTCCTTTATCTCAGGATGCTTCTCCATGTGATATCTCGCCTCATTCAAACTCCCATAACAACTACCACACCCCGTTACCATCACCTCTAATCCCTTACCCTCTGCTATCGCCATGTTCCACGCTGATCCCACACACCACCCCACTAAATCCACCGATGGCATCGTCCCAAACGCCGGACAACATGTCGCTCCCTCTAAATCCACTACCTCCACCCCCAACTCCTTCAACAAATACCTCATCGAATACTCTATATCCGGCCTCCTCAACGGTATGTTACATCCTAAAAACAATCCTACCCTCTTCATCTCTTCCCTCCTTTTTCTTTAGTCAAGTGGAAACGGTGCTACCTCTGCTAACGCTGTCTGCTTCATTACCTCCTGAAACTTCTTCCTCATCTCCTCATTCCCTATCACCGTAGGTGGCATCTCAGGTAACCCCACCTTCTTCCTCCTCTCCTCAAATCCCTTAACTATCACCGCATGCCCCCTCTCATAATAGTTCCTCAAACCATCTATCGTGTTAGATGGCATCGCATACTCCCTAAAACACACCCTCCTTATCGCCTGTATCAACTCATATGGCTTAATGTCCATCGGACATACCTCCACACACCGGTTACAACTCTGACACCCCCACACCGATGAATCATCCAAAAATATCTCCTTCAACCCCAACATGCTCGCATGCACTATCCTCTTGATAAAATACTCCAACCCAGCTAACGCCATCGGACAAGTTGCCGCACACCTACCACACTGGATACACTCCCTCAACTCCTTAACAGGCATCCCCATCGCCTCAAGCTCTTCCCAAAACTCCTTCATAAACTCCTCGTCTAACTTTATAACATTCACTTCCTTCTCCATTATCCTACCCCCTTTGGTTTATAGATTTGGATAGTCTTCCACTATGGCCTCTATTTGCGCAAGCACTTGTTCGGTAGAGAATCCATGAAAGATGATAGCCTTAGAAGGACAAGCTGCTGCACAGGTTCCACATCCAGCACAAAGGGCTGGCTCAACCTTGGCCTTATAAACCCCGTTATACTCCTCAAGCACTATCGCGTTATATGGACAAAGCTGTACACATACCCCACAACTACTACACTTATCCCTTATCACCTCGGCAGCTATAGCCTCAAACTTAATCTTCCCTGGGATAACGGTTGCGGCTGCTGAAGCAGCTGCTGCTTTAGCTTGAGAAACAGAATCAGGAATGTCCTTAGGTCCCTGTACACAACCGCAGACAAAAACACCTTTAGAAGCGGTATCTACTGGATAAAGTTTGGTGTGAACTTCTCTGATAAATCCTTCCCTACCACAACTTGCACTAAAAAGCCTTCCAAGTTTCTCTGTGTCTGGACCTGGCTCAATTGCTGTTGCCAAAACCACCATGTCTACATCCACCTCTACCGGACTGCAAAGGTCGTTGTCATATGCCCTGACCCTTAACTTACCATCAGGTTTTACATCTACCGCTGAAACCCTTCCTCCCCTTATTACCTTGGCTCCAAGTTGTTTGGTAGAAACATAAAAGGGAGTAGAATATAAATTGTGTCTTTTAATAAAATATTTTAGAGGCATAATAAAAATTTTTAATATTTTTTAAATTAATGATAACATAAAACCTAAAAGACTAAACTAACCAGGAGGTCTGTAAAATGGAAAACTTAGACTTAGATTTAGAAAAAGTTTTAAGTGAAATCTCAAAAATTGAATCAAAAGAGGGTATCAAAATGGCTGCTGCACTCCTCTTAAACGCTCTCATGAAAAAAGAAAGAGAAATATTCCTTAGAGATAGTATTGATAATAAAGCTAATGGTTACTATGAAAGACAACTTGCCTGTTTCTTAGGTAACCTTGGTATCTCTGTCCCAAGAGATAGAAAATCTGAATTCAGACCTGCTATTCTTCCTCCTGAATGGCAAAAAGCTGATGAATCCTTCCAGGACTTTATCCTTAACCTCGTTCTCCAAAGCTACTCCCCCAATAAAATCAAAGCCCTCTTGCAATCTATGAAACTCCCCTACTCCCCAGAACAAATAGAAGAAATTAAAGAAGAATTGTATAACCAAGCCAAAGAATTAAAAACCAAAGAATTGCCAGAAAATTTGTTTGCTATGTTTATAGACGCTTATCATACTCAGATAAAAGATACCGAAGCCAACAGAATCAGAAAAGCAGTTATTTATAATATCATCGGGATAGATATGGAGGGAAGAAAAAATTTACTTTCTTATTACATTTATTTTGGTTCAGAGACGAAGGAGGACTGGCTCCAGATACTTAATGATTTGATAAAGAGGGGAGTTAAGAGGGTTATGGTAATAGTGAGTGATGATTTTCCTGGCCTTACTCAAGCCATAAAAGCCCTCTTTCCTGAGACAGATCATCAGCTTTGTTTTGTACACATGCAAAGGAACATCAACAGGAACATGTCTAAGCAGGATGCTAAAAAATTTTATGAGGAGTTAAGCATTATAAAGAGGATAGAGGAGTATGAGAGGGCCTTAAATAGATTTGAGGAATTATGTAAGAGTTATGAGAAGAAGTATCCAGCTTATATAAAGGGACTTTTGAAAAAGAAGGAGCATTATTTTGTTTATAAGAAATATCCTGAGGGGGTGAGGAGGTATATATACACGACGAATGTGGTTGAGAATATAAATAGCAGGATAGAGCTGATAAGGGTAAATACAGGGGGATATTTTCAATCAATCAAGACAGCAGAGGTTGCGATATACATAACAGTAAGTCGGATTCAGAAAACGAGATGGCAAAAACCACTTCCTTTAATTAAGTCTGCTTTATACGAATTGAGGCAAATGTTTGTAAAGAGATTTTATAAGGAGACACAATTCTCTTGACAAGTGTCACATAAAACTCTTCGAAATCCTTTCCTGCAGTCCTCACGTCTATGAAGAAAAGATATAGGTCTATGTCTGGATACTTCTCTTTGAGAATCTTGGCATGCTTAAACATATACATACAACAAACCTTTGAACAATAACTGTGATGTCTTTCATCTCTGCTTCCTACACAAGAGATGAAGGCTAATTTTTTGGGCTTTTGCCCGTCAGAAAGTCTTTTAAGCTGCCCTTCCGTAGGCCCTGTAGCAGAAATAAGTCTTTCAAACTCAAGGGCAGTAAGAACATCAGGACAATTAGGGGAGTATTCCTTAAAATGATGTTTGTCCATAACCTTAAACCCTGTAGCCAGTATTACAGCCCCTACCTTTACCTTGATAAACTCATCCTTGTCCTCATAGTTGATCGCCCCCGCCGGACAACCCTCGATGTTCTTGCTAGGTATACCCTTCTGACAGATCTGACAGGCTGTCTTACCTGTCTTTCTCAAAGTCTTAAAATACAAACAGTTGTCTGCGTCTATCACCGCCTTCTTAGGCACTGCCTGTGGAAACTCTATGTAAATGGCTGGTCTTTTATCCAAACCAAGGTTAAACTCGTTTGGAGCCTTGGAAGGACAAATGTTCATACAGTGACCACAACCTGTGCACTTATCCCAGTCTACATATCTGGCTTTTTTCCTGATGGTAACCTCAAAGTTTCCTACATAACCCTTAACATCTTCTACCTCGGCATAGGTGATAAGTTCGATGTTAGGATGCTGGGCAACCTCAACCATCTTTGGGGTTAAGATACAAGCTGAACAGTCCATCGTAGGAAAGGTCTTGTCAAGCTTGGCCATAACCCCACCGATAGAAGGCTGTTTTTCTACCAGATAAACCTTTAAACCTATCGTTGCCAGGTCTAAAGCAGCAAAGATACCTGCGATCCCACCTCCTACCACCAAAACCGACTTTTCTGCATCCTGAAAGCGATCTTCTAAAGGCTCTGCCAATCTTACCTTAGCCACCGCACTGGCAACAAGCCTTTTAGCCTTTTTGGTAGCCCCCTCTTTATCATGCCAATGAGCCCAGCTATCCTGGTCTCTTATGTTAGCCATCTCACAAAAATATTTGTTCAAACCAGTTGACTCAACAGCTACCCTAAAGATAGCCTCATGAGTCCTTGGAGTACAAGCAGCAACCACAACCCTGTCAACCAGCCCTTCTTTAATATCATTCTTGATCAACTCTTGCCCAGGGTCAGAACACATAAACTGATAGTCCCTCACAACCACTACATCAGGTAAGGTCTTAGCAAACTCTACTACTTCCTGGATATTAACCGCACCCTTAATGTTTTCTCCACAATGACATACATATACACCTACCTTAGGCATTTTACCCCTCCTTTTGATAATAGTATTATTTTTAAGTTAAGTTTTTATTACAATTTCAATACTAAGTCAAATAGATTTTTTCAATATAAAATATACGTTTTATTTGCAATAAGTAATAAAAATTTATATTTAAAAAATAAATAAAATTTGTCTTGATATATTAAATTTTGTCAATAAAAAATATATTTTGAATAAGTTAACCCTTTTACGATTTCATCTTTACAGAAAAATTTTTGGTGTTTATAATAGATTCCAAACAAAAGACCAAAGCGGAGGAAGGATAGATGGCTACGATAGGTTTTATCGGCGGGGGAATGATGGCAGAGGCTATCATCAAAGGATTGTTAGACAAAGGACTTTTTAGTCCAGAAAACATTTTTGTTTCTGAACCGGTGGCAGAAAGACGCGAATACCTGAGCTCTACCTATAAAGTCCACACCGTAGACCAAAATGAAAAGGTTTTAAAAGGTTGTGCAAAAATAATTTTGGCGGTAAAACCGCAGGTAATGAAAAAAGTTTTGGAAGAGATAAAAGAACATATCGATATAGAAAAGCATCTTTTAATTACCATCGCTGCAGGACTTCCGATCAGTTTTTACGAAAAATTATTACCTCAAGGGACAAGACTCATCAGGGTTATGCCGAATACCTGTGCCATCGTGCATAAAAGCATAAGTGCTTTAACCAAGGGAAGCTTTGCTACTGAAGAGGACTTAACTTCGGCAGAAAAGCTTTTTTCTGCCATAGGTGAAACGGTGGTGGTAGGAGAAGAGCTGATTGATGCAGTAACTGCTCTTTCAGGAAGTGGACCTGCTTATGTAGCTTTGTTTATAGAGTCTTTAGTAGACGGAGGGGTAAGAGCAGGTTTGCCAAGGCCTCTGGCAGAAAAGCTGGCCCTGGCAACTGTTGTAGGCTCGGTAGAAATGATGAAAAAACTAAAAAAGAACCCCTATGAAATCAAAGCCATGGTAACCTCTCCTGCCGGAACCACCATAACCGCTTTAGAGGTTTTTTACCAAAAGGGATTTCCTGGAACAGTAATCGAGGCCATATATAAGGCTTACCTAAGAAGTAAAGAACTAAGCGAAGCTTTCAGTTAAGGGCTTCCATAACCTGTTGATGAAAATAATGCCTAAAATCCCTTATTTTTAGGTTGTCCCTGGTAGGATGCACCCTGTTTGACAAAAGTACGATGATAATTCCCTGGTCAAAGTCTATCAAAAAGGAGGTCCCGGTAAAACCGGTGTGTCTCAAAGTATTAGGAGAAATTTTATCCTTCAAAATTTCTTTTTCCTTAGGATTGGGCAACATAAAACCTAAGGCATATTCAGAATTTTTTTCCCTAAAATTTACAAAAGTTCTTAAATGCTCAGAAAAAACCGATTCCTCTTGTTGATAAGCCTTTAGCAAAAATTCTAAAACATCAAGAACTCCGTAGATGTTACCAAATAGCCCTGCTACCCCAGAAACCCCACCCAAAGCCCGGGTGTTTTCGTCTTCAACAACTCCTCTCAATAGTTTTTTACCCCAGGGGCAAACAGAGGTAGGGGCTATATATTCCTGGTCTATTCCTTTTTTTAGAGGATTAAAACCTATAAAAGACTTTTTTCCTAAAGAAATTCTTTTTTTAGCCTGTTCAAAGATTTTTTCTAAAGGTTCTCCAGATAAGTTTTCTAAGAGATAGGTTAACATAAAGTAACCAAGGTCTGAATATAAGCTTTTCTCCCCAGGAGTATATTCCAAAGGCATTTCTTCTATTTTTCTTATTATATATTCTAAGGGCTTTTCTGGTCTTTTTTCTAAAATTTCCTGATAAAAAGGGTACCATGCTTTGAGACCTGAGGTATGGTTAAAAAAACGATAAACGGGAATTTCAGAAAGAGGAGGTTTAAGGTCCAGGTAATTTTTTACAGGAGAAAAAAGGTCTGCTATCTTGGAGTTTTTAGCTAAACAATCTAAAAATCCCAACACCAAGGCTAAAGGCTTGGTAAGGGAGGCAAGGTCAAAGATGGTGTTTTCTTCTACAGGTTCGGTATATGGGGTTAAAGCCTGATAACCAGCCCCAACTATGTATCGCCTCTGTTGATAGTAAACCCCTGCAACTGCACCAGGGAAAACCTCTTTTTTTACCCCTTCGTTTAAAAGCTCAAAGAGTCTGTTCAGGATTTTCATGTTTTTCTTCAACCTTTTTCTGCAGTTTTCTTATCTCAAGTTTTAGCTTTATCATCTGGGTAATCGAAACCATAATTCCAAAAAGTACCCCTAAAATAAAACTTATGATGATGACTAAGGCTAAAGGGATGTTTTCCAAAGTAACCCCAGGGAAAATATGTAGATTAACCTTTGGGTCTATGTTAAAAACTACAAAGAAAACCAACAACAATATCAAAACCAACCAGAGTATCAACCTAAGAAACATCCATAACCTCCTTTAAAAGTTCTTTAACCCTTTCCAAGGAAATATGATAAGTTTTCTTACAAAATTCACAGGTAACAGAGACAGGCTTTCCTTCTTTTAAAAAACCCTCAAGTTCTCCTCTTCCCATGGCTATCAAAACCTCTTCTACCCTTTTTTCAGAACAGGTACATCTCCAGGCTAAAGGCCTTTTTTCTAATATTTGAAGGTTTGGGAAAATCATCTGTAAAATCTCTTCTGGGGTTTTACCTGAAGATAAAAGTGAGGTAACAGGAGGGAAATTTTTAAGTTTAGCCTCTATTTCTTCTAATTCAGACTCGGTTGCCTCTGGCAGTTTTTGGACCAAAAAACCACCTGCAGCAAGGATGGTTCCGTCTCTATCAACCAAAACCCCCAAACTTACGGCAGATGGGATTTGTTCAGAAACGGTTAAATAATAAGCCAAGTCTTCGGCAATTTCTCCTGAAATCAGTTCTACAGACCCATAATAAGGCTCTTTCAACCCTAAATCTTTTACCACAGAGATAAAACCTTTTTTTCCAACCGCAAGCCCAACAGGAAGTTTTCGGTTGATAGGGTCTATATAAACGTGAGGATTTTGTACCGTTCCCCTTAAAAATCCCTGATAATCACCTTCTGCTAAAATCTCACCGAGTGGACCGTCTCCCTTGATCTGCAAAAGGACCTTACCTATCTTCAGGTCAGCAGAAAGTAAAGCCACCCCTGCTAAAGCCCTTCCCAACGCAGCTGAAGCCACAGGGCTTAACCCTTGCAGACGACGAGCTTCCTCTACTATCTCTTTACAACAAACCGCATAGACCCTAAAATTTTTATCTACAGGTAACCCTCTAACCAAATAAGCCATGTTTCTTTTTTAGCTCCTCCATCTCTTGAATTATTTTTACAGCAGAAGTGGGGTCTATCAAGTTGGCAACCCCTATTTGAAAGGCTTTAGCACCGCAAACCAAGTATTCTAAAGCATCCTTTCCAGAAAGGATGCCTCCGCTACCTATGATAGGGAGTTTAACCTTTTGGGCAAGTTCGTATACCAACCTTAAGGTTAAAGGTTTTATGGCAGGACCTGAGAGACCTCCTTTGATAACCTTTAAAGGTGCTAAACCTATCACCCCTAAAGCAGGATAAGTATTGGCTACTACTAAAGCATCTACCCCTTCTTTTTCACAGATTTCGGCTATTTCATAAACTGGACCTACAGGAGAAAGCTTTACTGCTAAAAACCTTTCCCAAACCTTTCTGACCTCTTTTACCAGGGTTTTAACCCCCTTTGGGTCAGAGGAAAAGGCTAGACCACCCTTCTTAACGTTAGGGCATGAGATGTTAAGCTCTATACCATCTACCTTTTCTTCCTTAAAACCTTCAGCAAGGGCTACAAAGTCCTCTACTTCCTCTCCGTGAAGGTTAATGATGAGTGGCACCTCGTAAGAAAGAAGCTTAGGGAGATAGTCTTTTTTAAAGACCTCTAAACCCGGGTTTTCAAGCCCTATGGAATTGATCAATCCACAAGGAGTTTCATAAAGACGAGGAGGGGGGTTGCCTTTCTTAGGAAAACGAGAGATTCCTTTAGAAACAAAAGCACCTATGTTAGATTTAATTTCTTCCTTAGTAAGATAGAGGTCTAAGTTTTCTCCAAGGCCCCAGGTACCTGAAGCCAGCATAAGAGGTGTTTTAAGTTCGAGATTCCTGATTTTAAGATAGGGCCTCAAAGTCAATCTCCTCTGCTAAAAGAGTAGGGCCCTCTATACAAAGATGAGCATAATTTCCGTTTTTAAGCGGAATTACACAGCCTTTACAAAAACCTGTACCACAAGAAAGAAAGGTTTCCATAGTAAGATAGGCCTTTACCCCAAAACTTTGGGCTATTTTTGCTACTGCTTTTAACATAGGCAAAGGACCACAGGCAAGCACGTCTACCTTGTTTTTTTCTAAATACTTTATCAAAGGTTCGGTAATCAACCCTTTATAGCCTTGTGAGCCGTCTTCTGTGGCTATCTCTACCTTAGTACCGATACCCTCTAAAAAGGGATAACAAACCAGGTCTTCTGCTGTACGAGCCCCATAAAAAATTTTCTTGGGTAACACATAGGGATGGGTTTTTCTTTTTATGCTTTCTAAAAGATAGATAAAACCTGCTATTCCTATGCCTCCTGCACAGATTACATAGTTTTCAAGCTTAGGAAAGGGTTTCCCAAGGGGACCTAAAAACTCAATCTTATTTCCTGGTTGAACCAAAGACAAAGCTTTGGTCCCTTTTCCCACTACCTGGTAAAGCACGTAAAAACTATTCTTTTTTACATCATGTATGGTAAAAGGCCTGGGAATAAGAGGGTCAATCCTTTCGTTAATTTTGATTTTGACAAATTGCCCTGGGTTAAAACTAAAGATTATATCTAAATCTGTTTTTACCCTCAAAAGATAAACGTTCTGAGAAAGAGGAAGGTTTTTTATAACCTCGCCTTGATACATGTTAAAAAATTTCCTCTAAAAAGGAAAGAGATTTTTTGTCTCTAAATTTTTCTCTTAGTTCTTGTAAAACTTCTCTAAAACTTTTTTCTTCTGTTACATGGGTCCGATAAAGTGTGCCTACCCAGGACCTAAGGTCTTTTTCCTCAGGGAGGACGGGTAACTCGTCCACATCTACGTTAGAAAGAAGATAAGGAGGCACTTCCTCTACTTGCCCCTCCTTATAATCCTTTAAAAACTTTAAAAGATCAAAAAGATTCCCATAAAGCCCCCCAATGTCTATATTTTCAGCTAACTGTAAAGCAAGGGTCCCAACGTAAAACAAAAAAGGAGGTAAAGATGCCTCTCCCTGTTCACAGCTTTTGGTTGAAGCCATTATCCTGCACATAAGAGGTCGATAAGGATAAACCATACAAAGTCCTTTTTCGTCTAAAAAAGGACACGTAGACAAATGAGGGGGATAATCCTCTAAAGGGGGCTCTGTACCTTGAAGATAGCAAAGGAGGGTCTGGTTATGGGTAATCTTTGGCCTTGGATAATTTTGGAGATGCGAGACCCTGGTTAAAACCTCGGGACTAATCTTTTCTAACAGATGGTAAGCCTCTAAAGAAGTAGCATAAATACGCTGTGTGCAGCAAAGGTTACAACCTGGTTTACAAAAAAGATCCCAGGCTTGATAGGTGTTTTCTAAGTGTTCATAAAGTTTTTTCAATAATTCTAATTTGGTAGCAACCTCAAAATCTAAGAAAACGTTAATCTTTAGAACCTCCTAATCTATTTATTTTAAATTTTATACAGATTTTGTTAAAACACAACTACTAGACAACCTAAAAAAAGCTTAAAAAAGATAAAAAAAATAATTTTTACGCTTTTAAAACCCAAAAATCTTTAAAAAGAACTTTTTTTAAAATTTTACTTGACTTTTGCCAATTTTTTGGTATTTTTCTTATAAAACTTTTTAAAAAATCTTTGCCATGTCAAAACAGTACAAATCTAAAATATTTCAAAATCCTTTTTTAGCCATATTATGGGTTGTTTGTTGTTTTTTTCTTTTTGGTGCCTATCAAGTTGATGCAAAAACCAAAACTACCTCTAAAAAACCTTCAAAAACTAAAAAGTCAGCCTCGTTAAAAGCTGTTAAAACTTCTAACAAACCCATTACCTATAAAATTCAAAAAGGAGACACCCTTTACAGTATCGCTAAAAAGTTTGGGATCTCGGTAGAAGACCTTAAAAGAATTAATCAGCTTAAAAATCATCAATTAAAACCTGGACAAACCATAAAGATTGTTGCTACCCAACCTATCTCAGAAGCAAAAACCGCTCCTTCCTCAAAAAACTTAATACAAACCTCCTTACCCGAAAGTCCTTCTGTTTATGTAGTAAAAAAGGGAGATACCCTTTTTAGCATCGCTAAAAAGTTTGGAGTCTCAGTAGAAGAACTAAAAAGAATAAACCAGCTATCAGACCATTCTTTAAAGGTAGGACAATCGTTGATAGTAAAAATTCCTTCTAACAAACCTATAGAATTTTTAGAACAAAAAACTGTAGAAAGTTCCCAACAAGAGGTTTCACAAAAAGTGGATTCACAACCACCACAGATTATCTCCCCAGAGGTTGACTCACCAAGGGTTATCTCAACTGAGGTTGTCTCTGCTACTCCCAAGAAGGTAGGACAAAAAGAGAAAATTCAATGGATAACCTATAAGGTAAAAAAGGGGGACACCCTTTTTAGCATCGCTAAAAAGTTTGGAGTTTCGGTAGAAGAACTAAAAAGAATTAATCATCTAAGTCATACTAAATTAAGAGTAGGCAAGGTAATTAAGGTAAAAGAAAAAAGGGTTTTAGTCCAGGAAAAAGTTAACCTACCCAAGATAGAAGCTCCTTCAGGCACAGGTTTTATCTGGCATAAGGTTAAAGAAGGAGAAACTTTATACAACATCTCTTTAAGGTATGGTATACCTATCGAGGATATTAAAAAACTAAACAACCTTGAAGACAACGTAATCTTTGTGGGGCAGGCCTTAAAGATCCCCACCTATGATGATGAACCTTTTGTGTTAGAAAACCCTGCGGTTGCCTTTCAAGAAAAAACAAAATCTCACAGCTTTTCTGATTTCTTTTTAAACAGATCTTTCTTAGACCAAGAGGATGAAAAACGATTGCAAGACAAGTTTATTGAGATAGCCAAACAATATGAGGATTATCGTTATAAGTTAGGAGGTAATGGCAACGGATATATGGACTGTTCTATGTTTGTAAAAAAGGTGTTTGAGAGTTTAGGAATAGCACTTCCGAGAACCTCAAGAGAACAGTTTTGGATAGGGGTTTCCGTGTCTAAAGATGAACTTATTCCCGGGGATTTACTATTCTTTGCTAAAAACAGAAGGCCTGAGAGTATAAACCATGTAGGTATTTACATAGGAAACAACCGTTTTATGCATTTTTCCTCTACTAAAAAGGGGCTTGCTGTAGATTCCTTAGACAGCAACTATTTCAGAAACCGGTTCGTTGGGGCCAAAAGGGTACTTAAAAACTCTGTCTTGTTCAACCTTTCCTCTTTTTCTGAAGATATAGGGTCTTAAACCAGGTTGCATTTTTAAGGATTTGTTTTACATTAAAACTCATGGAGAATCAAGATAAAGTGATCAGTCTTGAAGATTGGATAGACCTTTTTTGGCAATTTCAAGAAGAAGACATAAAATATTTTCAAAACCTTGTATCTACCCAAAAGTCATTTGAACCTGAAGAGATCTTGAAAAACATAAAAGAACGGGTCAATATGCGAAAAGTTTTTTACCAGTTTTACAAACACCTTTCGAAAAAAGATTTTTCTTCAGATCCCTCAGGAGAAATAGAGCAAAAATTAAGTGCTCTTTTCTATCGAGAAGAAATGATTACCAGGATGATAAACAAAGTTTTAGAACTTCTTTCTATAATGGTAGGGGTTGAAGAACAAAAAATACTTTTTGAAGTCCCGATAAACCCTCCTGTTTTTCATTAAAAATTCACCTGAGGTTTACACATGTTAAAAGAAAGAGAGATTTTAGAAAAAGCTAAAAGTGTGTTAGAAACTGAAAAATTAGGGATAGAAGAAGTTATAAAGAATCTTGATAGCTCCTTTGTAAAAGCGGTAGATATCATCTTACAAACTAAAGGAAGAATAGTAGTTACAGGGGTAGGAAAAAGTGGTATTATAGGAAGGAAAATTGCAGCTACCCTTTCTTCTACCGGAACTCCGGCTTTCTTTCTTCATCCTGTAGAGGCTTTACATGGAGACCTTGGGATGGTAACCCCTGAAGATGTGGTCCTTGCCCTTTCTTATTCAGGGAATACCCTTGAGGTTTGTGAGTTGGTAGCCATACTAAAAAAAAGAAACATAAAAATCATCAGTATTACAGGAAATTTAGATAGCCGGTTAGCCCAGCTTTCAGACGTGGTGATTAACGGAAGGGTACCCAAAGAGGCTTGTCCCTTTAACTTAGCTCCTACCACCAGCACTACCGCTTGTTTAGCCTTAGGTGATGCCCTAGCTATTTGCCTGTTTGAAATCAAGGGCTTAGGGTCTGAAGATTTCAGGAAAAATCATCCTGGAGGTTCTTTAGGGGAAAGGCTTAAGGTTAAGGTTAAAGAAATAATGCTTACCGGTGAAAACATTCCTAAGGTATTACAAGGTACCTTTTTAAAGGAAGCCATAAAAGAAATAGATCAAAAAAGGCTGGGATGCGTGTTAGTCGTAAACCAATTTAATGCTCTTACAGGTATCATCACCGACGGAGATTTAAGAAGGATTTTTTTAAAGTATGGCTCTATAGATAATCTTAAAGTAGAAGAAGTAATGACCAAAAACCCTAAAACCATACAAGAAAATGCCTTAGCTTACGAAGCCTTAGAAATGATGGAAAAACATCTGATTACGGTTTTACCGGTTGTGGACTTTGACGGAAAACTTACCGGGATTTTACATCTTCACGACATTTTAGGAAAGGGAACTTTTAAATTTACGGTGTAAAGTTTCTATCAAATAATTCAGGTTTTCCTCTAAAGGTTTTGTGGCATCTAATTTTACGTGATTAAACCAAGGAAGGATTTTTAAGTAGTTTTCTCTTACTTTGGTTAAAAACTCGGTTTTTTCAAAAAACGTAAGGTTGTCTCTGGTAGAGTTAAGCCTTTTTAAGGCCTCATCTATCGTTAGGTCTAAGTAAACTACCAAGTCTGGCAAAGGAGCGATGGTCTCGTTTTTTATAAAAAGGCTTTTTAAGTCAAACCCTTGAGCTCCTTGATAGGAGAGAGTAGAAAGATAATATCTGTCTAAAACTATCCAAGCTCCTTCCTTAAGCTTAGGTAAAATAAAATTTTTTACGTTCCATTCCCGGTCTTTCAAAAAAAGTTGTTTAATCTCTAACGGATGGGCCTCTCTTTGTTGCAGCTTTTCGCGTAAAACTTTACCATAAGGGCCTTGAGAAGTAGGTTCGCATCCCCAAAAAACTGAAACTCCCTGATCCTCTAAAGCTTTTACCAAAAGCTTACTAACGGTGGTTTTACCTGCTCCATCTATCCCCTCAAAAACTATCAACTTACCCTTTCTTTTGAACTCTATTTTCAGTCTT
This sequence comes from Thermodesulfobacterium commune DSM 2178, assembly GCF_000734015.1. Lineage (GTDB taxonomy): Bacteria > Desulfobacterota > Thermodesulfobacteria > Thermodesulfobacteriales > Thermodesulfobacteriaceae > Thermodesulfobacterium > Thermodesulfobacterium commune. Next base: position 1,742,701 of record NZ_CP008796.1, on the reverse strand, counting down.
TCTTCCAGAAAATCTCGGTTCTCAGTGGTTACTTCACACCTTAAAGCTGGTTCAAAGGAAAAAACCTTTTTTAAAAAAGGTGTTTCTCCTTTGCCTACGGTTGCAAGTAAAAAACAAGAAGAACCTAAGAGCTTTTCTATAAAATGACAAAAACTCTTAGATAAAGCTTCCATCTTTCCTACTTCATCTATCACCCAAAAAACCTGAGCCCCGTCTATCAAATCTTTCTTATACTCTTCCAGAAGTGTTTCTAACCCCTCTAAAAACACCGCATATTTTCCTACAGTATGGTAAGTGTTTATAGACTCTGAGGGATTAACAAGGTCTTTTCTTTTGGCAAGGAGAAATTCTTTAGAAAGAAAAGGATCGATGATTTTAAAACCTTTTCTCTTGCTGTTTTCTCTGATTTCTTTGGTAAAAAAACCTCTTATTTTAAACGGAAGGTTTATTTTTGATAAATATTTAGTCAACTTTTCGACTAAGGTAGTTTTGCCTACTCCAGGATCACCGGTGACAAAAAGTTTTGACCTTGGACCTTGTAAAAACATAAAACACTACGACTTTTTAGACTTTTTGATAGGTTTTGAAGATAAGAGGACGTAGGTTGCCCCTAACCCTCCATCACAAGGTCTGGCAGAACAAAAAGCCATAACATATTTTCTAAAAGGTCCCCTTTCAAGCCATTCTTTAACCTTGGTTTTAAGCACCGGCTCTTTTTTAGAAGAAAGGCCTCTTCCGTGGATGATAAGCACGCAATTATCACCGTTTATAATGGCCTCCCTCAAAAACTCTTCGAACGCGATTTTGGCCTCCTCTACAAACATCCCTCTCAAGTTTAAGGTTTTTTTAACAGAAAACCTTCCTTCTCTTAATTCATACACTAAACTTTTGTAAGTCTTGGAAAAACCACCTTCTATGTATTCTGAAGTGAGCCAAACCTTAAGGTCTATTCTTTTAGGAGGCCAATCCTTTTTAAGGTCCCAGAATGGTTTTTTAGGGGTAAAAAACCAAAGAAAGTTTTTTTCCTTAAGAGGTTTGGCCCTGCTAACCACCTCAGACCAGTCCTTTTCCTCGCAAAAAGAGGGTTTTTCCAAAAGCAAGGGATCGTTTAACTTTAACTTTTTTCGGGGAATACTTATACCAAAGTATTCCCCGAGTGCTTCAAAAGGACGCTGCATAACCTTACTTTTTTAATCCTTTTTCAAAAACTCTTTCGCATTTTTTGGCAGCTGCCTCTGCCTTTTGTGCAGCTTCTTCAGCTTTGTTTGCCGCTTCTATTGCTTTTTGAGAAGCTTGCTTGGCCTCTGCTGTATCAACCTTGAGGTTGTCAACTTGAGACTTAAGACTTTCTACCTGAAGCTTTAAAGCTTTTAACTCATCCTCTACCTTCTTTACACACTCTGGACAAGCTGGTGGTTGTGGTGCAGGTTGAGCTACTGCCTTCTCTGGAGCTTCGATAGGGCAGCTACAACCAAAAGCTAACAACCCAGCAGAAACGATACCTAAAAACTTAACCCATCTCTTTTTCATCACCTACCCCCTTTTTAACGAGATTTTAGCCTTTAATACAACCTATAGGTATTAACTTAGCTACCTTTTTGGTAAGACCTGCCTTGCAGGTAGCCTCGATTACCTCGTTAACATCCTTATAAGCCTCTGGTGCTTCCTCACATAACCCTTTTTTAGATTTAGCCATTACTATGATACCCTTTTTCCTTAGATTTTCTATTATTTGGTCTGCCCTAAAAGTTTTAATAGCTTGATTTCTACTCATCGTCCTTCCTGCTCCGTGACAGGCAGAACCAAAGGCTTTTTCTTCTCCTTCTTCGGTGCCGACCAAAATGTAAGAGGCTGTCCCCATAGAACCACCGATGATAACAGGCTGACCTACCTTTTGATACTCCTTAGGCAACTCTTTTCTCCCGGGACCCCAAGCTCTCGTAGCTCCTTTACGATGGACATAAAGCTTTTTTAGTTTACCGTTTATTAAGTGATGTTCCACTTTACAGGTATTATGACTAACATCATAAAGTACTTTAAGGAATATCCCTGGGAATATCTCTTGAAAAACCTCTCTTACTAAATGGGTAATCACCTGGCGGTTGGCTAAAGCACAGTTTATCCCACAAACCATGGCTTTAAAATAACTTTCTCCTTCAGGAGAGTCGATAGGGGCACAAACCAACTCTTTTTCTTTGATAGGGATACCATATTTCCTTGCAGCCTTGGCTAAAACAGGAAGATAATCGGTAGCGATTTGATGCCCCAAAGCCCGAGAACCACAATGAAAGGTAACTACCACCTGGTTTTTAAAAAGACCAAACACCTCAGCTACTTCCTGATTATAGATCTCTGAGACATATTGAATTTCTAAGTAATGGTTCCCTGAGCCTAAGGTCCCTATTTGTCTGTGTTGTCTCTTTTTGGCTTCCATAGACACAAAGCTGGGGTCAGCTCCAGGCATACAACCTTTTTCCTCTATATACTCCAAATCTTCTGGAATCCCATACCCCTTTTTTACCGCCCACTTAGCCCCTTCAACTAAGACCTCATCTAATTGAGAGGGGGAAAGCTTTATAGTTCCCTCCGAGCCTACCCCTGAAGGAACGGTTTCAAAAAGCATCTTTACCAAAGTTTCTAAATGAGGAATTACTTCGTTTTTTTCTAAGGGAGTAAGAAGAGTTCTAACCCCACAGGAGATATCGTATCCCACCCCACCGACAGAGATGATACCTCCTTCTTCAGGGTCAAAGGCAGCAACCCCTCCGATAGGGAACCCATATCCCCAATGAGCATCTGGCATGGCGATAGAAGCCTTCACAATACCAGGAAGACTTGCTACATTACAGACCTGCTCATAGACCTTTTCATCCATTTCTTCAACTAACTTCTGACTGGCAAAAATTTTTCCAGGAACTTTCATATCACCTACAGGAGAAATTTCCCACTCGTATTCTGAAATTCTTTTTAATTTCTTAAGCTCCATAGTCCCTAACTACCAAAAGTAAATTTCGTATTAATATTTAAACTATTTTTATTTTAAAACTTACCGGTATAAAAGTCAAGCACACGCATTAGCCCTAATTTGCCGATAAAAATTTACAACCTATGAAAAATTTCTTCTTTTTGAATACTAAGATGAATTTGGTTCACAAAGCGGTATCTCTAGTAAGAAGGTTCTTACTTTGCAGGGATAGATACAATTAATAACTGTAGATTTTCTACCAAAACAATCTTTAATCTATCTTATAGAACTTTACAATTTCTACAAGATTTTCAGATGTAAGAGTATTTATTTTAAAATATTTACCAGAAAGCCATTCTGCAATTTTTAGTGCCATATCTATTTTTATAAATTTATTTTTCTTTTCTGTATCAACGACTACAAAATCGACTTTAGGTATATTTTTCAGTGTAGAACAGATTTTCCTGACTTCTTCAAATAAAGTGATAGAGGATTTTTCAGCGATAGGAACGTTAGCTTTGCCATCTGTGACGAGAATCATCAAAAAACGGGCTTCTGGTTCTTTTAAAGATGTTCTTTTTATCAACTTATATGCTTCCATAAGCCCTGCTGAAAGTGGTGTTTTACCTCCTGTGGGAATTTGTTTTAGTCTTTTTAAAGCAAGGTCATGAGAAGAGGTTGGGGGGAGAACTACCTCTGCACGGTCTTTTCTGAAAACAATCATCGCAACTTTATCTCTTTTCTGATAGCAATCCATAAGAAGAGACAGTATTGCTCCTTTTGTTTGTATCATCCTTTGCTCAACACCCATAGAACCAGAAGCATCCACAACAAATATAACAATATGGCTCATCTTTCTCTCTTTTTCTTTATATCTTAGATCCTGATCTTTTATGATAAGCTTATCTTTTCTACCTCTTACTTTTTGAAATGGGGCTGCTGCTCTAAGTGTTGCAGAAATGGCAATATCCTCTCTTTTTTGCATTAAACTTCTAACAAATCTTCCTCCTCTACCTTTTATTTTTGTTTTTGTTCTTCTTCCAAAAACTTCTCTCAAAATTCTATCCTTTTTTAATAAAATTCTTTTTACTTTAAAGCTGTCACCAACTGGAAAAACTTCCTCTTTTTCACTTGATGGCCTTTCCTGAGGACTTCCTTGCTCGGAAAATTGAGTTGATGAAGTATGTTTTGGTTTATTTTCTTTGTTTCCTCTTTCCTCTGTATTTTCCTTTCTTTTCTGCTCTTGTTCTTTCTCTTCTGTTTGAGGATTCTCAACCTGCCTTTTTCTGTGAATAAAAACAAGAGGAGCAACCCTATCAACATGTTCTTTTCGGATTTCTTTTTCTTCCTTATAAGCTGCATAGGCCTTTGAGGCATACATTAAAAATATATCAGCCCTATGTCCTGAAACAGCTTCTTTTAGCGTTAATTCGGCTATGTATTCTTTTATTTCATCTGAAAGTCTGAGTTGTTTGATAAATTCCTTTGACTTTAAAATTCTTTCTATTAACTGAAAATCCTTATTTTGATCTGCACAGTCGAGATTAAGTTTTACGATCTCTATCCTTTTATTTTTATCTTTAATTTCATCCATAATCACGCACATACCAAATCTATCAAGAAAATGAGCTGAAAAATCTCCTTCCTCTGGGTTCATCGTTGCAAGAATCTGAAATTTAGCTGGCTCTTTTAGTGTAATTCCTTCTCTTTCAATGATATTTTCCCCTCTTGATTGGACTTCAAAAATCAGGGAGAGTATATCATTAGGGAAAAGGTTTATATCTTCAATCATAAGAAATCCCCCGTGTGCCTTTGAAACAAGTCCTTTTTGATAAATTCTTCTACCTTGCTTAACTGTCTCTTCAATATCAATTCCGCCTAAAACTGCCTCTTCAGTAGAATTCATGGGAAGTTCAACAAAAGGAATATTAAGAGCCTGAACAATATTTTTGAAAGCTTTTAAGAGGGTGGACTTGCCTGTTCCTCTCTTACCAACTAATAGAAGTCCACCACAGTCTGGCAGTATTGCATTTAAAATCAGAGCAAGTTTTGCCTGTTCTTGGTCTACAAAATCTGAAAAAGTCATTCTATATTCGTGTAATAACTTCGTTAAGCTTTTCCAGTTCTGTTGAGATTTCTTCAAAAGGTAGTCTTTTAAGCCTGTGTTTTAAAGCTAAAGGCGCAATTTTTTTAATATCATCTGGAATAATCTCTTTTCTTTCATTATACGCTGCATGAGCACGGGCAGCTTTTAACATCACTATGTCTGCTCTATGACCATCAAGATTTAATTGAGAAGTAATCTCAACAACTTTAGAGAGAGCGTCTTCAGTAATTTTTACGTTTTTAAGATTCTCTTTTGCCTTTATGATCCTTGCGGCAAGGCTTTGTTGATGAGGTTCCCATTTTTTTAAAAAACCTTCAGGATCATCATCAAATTCGGCTTTTCTTTTAAGTACTTCAACTCTTAAACTCTTTTCTTTTAATGAATTAACAAAAACACACAGTCCAAATCTGTCGAGAAGTTGTGGACGGAGTTCTCCTTCTTCAGGGTTCATGGTTCCAACAAGAATAAATCTTGCAGGATGAACAAAGGAGATCCCCTCCCTTTCGACCGTGTTTACTCCCATCGCTGCAGAATCCAAGAGTAAATCCACAATGTGATCTTCTAAAAGATTCACTTCATCAATATAAAGAAAGTTTCTGTTGGCCTCTGCAAGAATACCTGGCTCAAAGCGTTTTTCGCCTTTTTTTATTGCATGCTCAATATCAAGGCTCCCAACAACCCTGTCTTCGGTTACTCCAAGTGGAAGCTCAACCACTCTCATCTTCTTTTTTTCAAACTCTAATGTTTCGTTATTTTTAATTTTTTCTAAACAATCACTGCAAAAAGGCCCTTCCGGGGAACAGTTGAATCTACAACCCTTAACCACTTCTATCTCAGGAAGTAAATCAGCCAAAGCACGAACAGTTGTTGATTTAGCAGTTCCTTTTTCACCCATAATAAGTACTCCACCGATGCTTGGGTCGATCACATTAAGAATTAATGCAAGCTTCATCTCTTCCTGATCGACAATAGCAGTAAATGGAAATATCATTTTATTACCTCTCTCATTTTATTTTTCCAGAACTCTACCTCTTCTGCTGTTATAACATCAATTGAACCTCCTTGAAAATCCCCTTTAATATCTCCCATTTTTTCTTCTATCCAGCCTTCAATTTCAAGATAAAATACCTTCAAGACCTCTTTTACATCCTCGGAAGGATTCCACAATCCGCGCTCCATCGCCTCAATAAGTCTTCTGGCAATCTCTTCCATCGCCCATGGATTATGTTCCTCAAAAAATTTTCTATTTTCCTCGTTCATGATAAATGTTCTTGCTATGTCATCAAATATCCAGTCATCAACTTCTTTAGTTGTTGCTTCCCAACCATAGACTCTTCCTATTCTTTTTGAAATATCCCCAGCACCTTTATATCCGTGTCTCTTCATTCCCTCAATCCATTTTGGATTTAGAAGCTTTGTCCTTACCACACGTCTTATCTCATCAGAAAGTGTTCTTACCTCTACATGGTCAGGATTTCTTGTATCTCCATAGTAGGTTTTTACCTCCTTACCACTTAAATGCCTTGCTGCAGCTGTCATTCCTCCATAAGTTCCAAAATAACTGCAACATCCCAAAAGATCGTACTCGTCTGATACTACTTTATTGTAAGTAATATCAACGCTTTTTAAAATCTGGGCAAACTCTTTATGCTTGCTTTCACCCCAGATTCCCTTTCCGTAGGCATATCCATTCCAGTAAAGAAATACTTCCGCAAGGTCTTTTTCTTCTTTCCATGCCGAAGCATAAACAGCAAGCTGAGTCCCTGCTTGATAGGTACCAGGCATTGAGCAGAAAACTCTTAATGTTGCTGAACGAAAGTCAACTTCATTTTGAGCAATTAACTCTAAAGTATGCTTGCGAACAAAATTCATATCCAATGGCTCATCTAAAGAGGCAACTACTTGTATGGCCTCATCTATAAGTTCGATGCACATCGGGAAATTGTCTCTTGTAATACCTGAGACCCTGATGGTGACATCAATGCGGGGTCTACCAAGCTCATTTAAAGGAATTATTTCAAACCCTTTGACCCTTCCATTGGAAAGCCATATAGGCTTTACTCCTAAAAGATACATAATCTGACCCATACCCTCTCCATCTGCCCACATGATGTCTGAGCACTGCCAATAAATAGCAACATTTTCTGGATATCTCCCCTCTTCAGTAACATGCTTTTCAATAAGTTTTTCAGTAAGTCTTTTACCAATCTCAAAGGCAGTTTTTGTAGGAACTCTGTGGGGATCAAGGCTGTAAAAGTTTCTCCCTGTAGGTAAAACATCATCCCTTCCACGGGCTATCAATCCTGAAGGACCTGGAGGAATATACCCTCCAGAAAGTCCATGAAGTAAAGATTCTATCTCACGTGATTCCTCAATCTTTCTGTTAATTTCAAGAATTTTTTCCTTTATTGCCTTCCATTCTGGTCTTTGCCAGTCAATCTTCTTTAAAATTTCCATCAGTTAACCTCCTGAAACAAAACTTTTTTTATCACTTCTTTGCCTATCCTGTCTATCTCTTCTAAAATTGCACCGTAGGATTTGCCTTTTTCAGGATCAAAACCCTGAGGATTCGAAACAAGATCTGAAAGCTCGTATCCAAGTAATTTTGCGATCTCTTTTCTCAGTGAAACTTCACTTCCTGCATCGTATCTTAGAATTGAATAAATAAAATCAATCCTTCTTTCTGCCTCTGGAACCCTGCCAAAAACATGCATACCATCCTGGATCTGGGTATTTCTAATAAGCGAAAGCTTTGCATGCGCTTCTTCCACAATTTTCTCAAAGGGTATCTGATGCAGCTCATCATGGCTTAACTCTGAAAGTGAAATCTTCTTGCCCTGCCATAAAACTTTTATCTCTCTGTCAAGCTTTGATTTGGTAATCGCATGTATTATCAAGTGTTCAAGAACATGAAGCCTTGCAGGTTCTTTTTTCTTTGCCTCTTCATACTCACCAAGGAGTCTGTCAAGCTCTAAAAGTTCATCGTAAAGTCCTCCTTCCGTAAGGACAGTCTGCATGTGATCAACAAGAACTGCCAGAGAGCGTCTCTTGGCGATGGTACCCTCAGGTGGATTGTCGGCATTGTAAATATAAAGGTGAGGCATTGTATCAATACCAATGTCAGGAAAACAGGCTTGAGAAAGGGCAACCCCTTTACCTGGCAAAAATTCAAGATTTCCATGAGTGCCTACATGAACTACTGCATGAGCTTTAAACTCACGGGAAAGCCACTTATACGTTGCCACATACTGATGAGGTGGTGGTGTATCGGGATCGTGAAGTATTCTACAGACCTGTCCATCGCATCTTGCTCCTGCACATCCTCTTTTTGGTTGAACCATAACCAAAACATTTCCAAATCTAAGCCCTGTGATTACGATTTTTCCATCGTAAACCATTGCAGGAGGTATTTCATTTTTGTGTTCCCCTGGAGGCTCTCCCCATGCCTCAATCATTTTTAAACGGGTCTTGGGAGGAAGTTCATTGAACCATTCAAGATATTTTTCCTTATCAACTAAAGCAATAACACCACCTTTTTCAACGATTTCTTCAACAGTTGTCCATCTGAACTCTGAAATTGCCTTTTTACTCATTATCTCATCTATCAAGGCTTTTCCGTTCTCAGGTGGATCAACATTGTAGCCAGATTCTTTCATCTTTTTCATAATCTCAACTACACTTTCAATGCTGTCAAGATAAGCAGCTGAGCCAACCGTTGCTTCAACAGAGGCACATGGGTTGTTGTGAAGTATAAAGGCAACCCTTCTTTCATGGGCAGGAGTTTTTTTAAGCTCAACCCATCGAGAAATCCTTTCTACAAGTTTTTTCACCCTTTCTCTTATTGGGACTTTTATCCTTTCATCTTCAGAGCCTTCTTTTTGCGCAGAAATAATAACTGGCTCAATGACTCCTTCAAACTCAGGAAGCGCAATAGACCAACCAATATCAAGATTTAAATCTTCCTTTTCCCATTCTTCAATTGTTTTATAATAAGAAGAGACGGGTGAAATAACCGGCACATTAAGCCTTTTCAGAATCTCAACTCCATCTGCGGCTACTTCAGTGTTATCTATTGTCTTTTCTCTGTTAGTTCCCAAGAAAAAGGAGATAAGCTTCACCATAATATCAATTCTTGGTGTACCATGCTCATCAAAGAACCAATCTAATATTACCTCTCCGCTACCCTTTGTTCCTAAAGCATTATCCTTTACAGAATAGGCAAACGCTGAGATTACATTAAATCCCTTTGCCTCAAGCTCTTCAATAAGCAAATCCTCAACCTCGGTATTACCGTTTATCCAGTAATGCCTCGAAAAAAGTATTCCAACTGTGGGATTTTTTCCGTATGTATGAGGTTTGTATCTTTGATACCAGCTGAGATATTCCTCAACATCAGTAAAAATGATTTCTGCCCTTGGGTGATATAGCCCTTCCCATGGAATTTCTTCGGGTTCATCATAAAGAATATTTAAACCGGTGAGCTCATTAGCAAGAAAGAGAAATAGATTTTTAATATTTTTTTCCCCATTTATCACGAGATATTTATATGCTTTATGCACAATCTTATGGTCTACATTGGAAAGCATCCAGTAAGAAGGATCATGCCCAAGGCATACTATTTTTGCTTTTAAACCCTCTTTCTTTATTGTTTTTTCTATCTCTTCCCAAACTGGTTCTGTTGAACGATAAAGAAATAAAATATCAGCATCTTTAATCTCTTTCAAGACTTCATCAAGCCTCTCAGGTTTTGAGTCAAGGACTCTTGCTGAGTAGACTTTTATCTTAAACTCTTTAATACTTTTTGATGCTCTTAAAACTGCATTGTAATAGCTCTGCCAAACGATGGAAACTATTTTGAGCATTTTAATCCTCCTACAAAACAGGACATATTATACTTCGTCCGTTAATCTGAGTTTTTCTTACCTCAACATCATAAACTCTTTTAATCAAATCCTCTGTAAGAACTTCTTCAGGACTTCCTTCTGCTACCTTGGTTCCTGAGTTAATTACAACCACCTTATCAGAAAAAATACCTGCCAGATTTGGATCGTGTAGGGTCATAACAACAGTCAATTTTCTCTGTCCTGCAATTTCCTTGATTTTTTTAAGCAGAGTTATCTGATTTCTAAAATCAAGATGTGAGGTCGGCTCATCAAGTAACATCACAGGAGCATTCTGGCAAAGAGCTCTTGCAATCAAGGTAAGCTGTCTCTCTCCACCACTTATTTTTGTGTAGGGCACATCTCTTAAATGTTCAATTCCAGCTATTTTTAAAGCCTCTTCAGCCATTTCATAATCTCTTTTACCAGGAGATGAAAAAACTCCAACATAGCTTGCTCTGCCCATCAAAACCACATCAAAAACTGAATAGGGAAAAGGAGGTTCATGCTCCTGAGGAACCACCGAAAAAATCCTTGCCCTTTTTCTGAAAGAAAGCTTATCTACAGAAACACCATCAACCATAACCTCGCCTTTATGAGGTTTCCACAGTCCGATTATGCATTTAAAAAGTGTGGTTTTCCCTGAACCATTTGGGCCAAGAATTGTGGTAATGCTACCATCCAGAGCATCAAAACTTACACCCTTTAAAACTTCCCTTCCGGTTGTTTTATGCTTGAAATAAATATTTTTTACGCTAAGCATCACTTACCCCAGGCTTCTTGACCCCCATGTTTCATAAGGTATAGGAAAAATGGTGCACCAGTAAGGGCTGTTACTATTCCTACAGGTATGTCAAAACTTGTAAGAGTTCTTGAAATAGTATCGGCAGCAATCATGAAGGCAGCACCTGCACAAAGAGAAAGTGGAACAAGGCTTCTATGGTCAGGCCCTGTAAGCATTCTTACCAGATGAGGCACGATAAGACCAACCCATCCTATGATCCCACAAAGAGATGTAGCCACAGCTACAGCAAAAGTTGAAAAGCCTATGAAAAGTAGTCTCTCCCTCTTTATGTTTACTCCCAGTGCCTTAGCCTCCTCTTCTCCCATACTCATTACATTAAGCCTCCATCGCATTAAAAAAATAGGCAAAACTCCAAAAAAAACTCCAGCTGCTCCAATTTTTACAGCTTTCCAGTCGGCAAGAGAGAAACTTCCCATAAGCCAGTAAACGATGCTCTGAAGTTTGTGAGGGTCAACAAGAAATTTGACTATTGAAACCATTGCTGTAAAAAAGGCTGAAACTATCACTCCAGAAAGAATAAGAGGGAGACGGGACACCTCCCCCTGCACCCTCGCAACTGTATAAGCAATGACTACGGCAAGCACGGCAAATAAAAAAGCCATAATCTGAACAGGAAGCACACTCAAAAATCCGATAGTCAGGGCACATCCAAAGGCAGCACCTGCTGAAATCCCGAGGATAAATGGATCAACCAGAGGATTTCTGAATATACCCTGAAGGGTTACTCCTGAAACTGAAAGTGAGGCACCTACACATCCGGCAAGGATCACTCTCGGAAGTCTTATGTCAATAATTATTGCCTTTTCAGGTATATCTCCGATTTCAAAGATATGAAATGTCTCATTCAAAAGAATCTTTAAAACCATGAATGGCGTAATCTCGTAGGCACCAAGAAAAAGAGCAATCCAAGAGACAAGTAAAGGAGAAAAAATTATCATTATCGCTTTAATACCCTTCATACCGCTTCACTTTATAGTAAGATATTCCAAACACTTTTTTGTAAAAATCATCAGCTATCTTTTCAAAGTTAATGTCCCTAAAATACTCAGGATAAATCTTCATAGCCATGTAAAGAGCAATTGGTGCTAGTCTTGGCGACCATGTTGACCACCTTGGAAGCTTGTAGACTTTACGGTTTTTTACTGCCTTTATGAACCTCCACTGGGAATTATGGTAGAGCCAGGATTCATCATATCCTGCAGAACCCCAGATGAATATTACATCCGGATTCCACTCAATTATTTTTTCTACTGAAACATCAACATTTCTTTGCATGATTGTGCCTGCAGGATTAATTGCTCCTGCAATTTTTATTAAATCATTAATAACTCCCAATACTCCTGAAACCCTTGTTGGAGTTCCTCCAAGATGGATTACCTTTTTTCTCTTATCTGAGGGTATTTTACTTACTCTGTCTTCAATAAGTTTGAATATTCTGTTCATTTCTTTTATTACTTCTTCTGTTTTCTTTTCTTTACCGAAAATCTTTCCGTGCATTCTCATATCCCGGTAAAGCTCTGTAAGACTTTCAGGATATATTCCAATTACTTTTATTCCCTTTTGTTCAAGAAATCTTATTGTATTAGGATTGTATGTCCATGTAATTACTACATCAGGATTAAGTTTCAACACAGCCTCCACATTTACATCACTTCCAGCACCAACTAAAGGTTTCTTAAGTGCAGGATTCTCATTTACAAATGCTTTATACAAACCGCAGTTTTCCTCTGCCCAGCGAGACACACCTACAACCTGATCCCATAAATTCAATGCAGGTATAAGCTCATATGAAATGACAACTACTGCTCTTTTAACAGGGACTTTAAGACTTACCTTTCTTCCAAGCTTGTCAGTTATAGTTATGGTAGAGGCATGAACTACCCCTACCATTAAAAATGTTGTTAATATTACTAAAACTTTAAAGTAAGCTCGGCGAACCATGACCTTCCCGGTGCTCTGTAGTATTGATAGTATTTTCTGTCAAATATGTTATCAACTGAGAAGCTAAGCTTTGCAAACTTAGTTATCTGATATGCAATTCTTCCATCAACGACAAAGTATGGATCATAGGAACCATAAACATTTTTTTCTTTGTCTGAATTGTCATCATTACCATACCACTTATCAACATATCTACCAATGATAAATACTTGAAAACCGGATTTCTCAAACTCAGCTCCTATATTTGCCTTCCATAATGGAGTATATGTCAATCTGCAACCTACAGTTTCTGGCTTTGCCTCATTTTCTTTGATCTCAGAATCTGTATAGGTGAAATTTACGAAAACTCTAAACCAATTTTCAAATTTCTGCTCAAGCTCAAACTCAACTCCACGAGATTCAGCTTTTCCAACATTGACATACTCCTGCCGGGTATATGATCCAATTTTAACAGTTTTACGATAAATTAAGTCTTTCATGTAGTTTTCAAAATATATCAGGGATACCTTTGCACCTTTCCAGAGTTTCTGCTCAACTCCAATATCCCATGAGGTAACTTTTTCAGGGTCTAAATCAGGATTGGAAACGTAGATGGTTGACCCAGAAGTCCATGTTCTGTAAAGCTCATATACTGTTGGTGGTCTAAATGCCTTTCCAATCGAGCCACGAAGGGTTGTAATAGCAAAGGGTTTATAAACAAGAGCAAATTTCGGACTAAAAGAAGAAGCGGTCTTTGATGGATACTCCTTTGGATATCCAGCTTTACCAACATCATTAGCATATCCATCATAGGTTTTCCACCAATCCTGCCTGAATCCAATATAAGCAGTAAGATTATTAAGAAGCATTATCTCATCCTGAATGAAGAAAGAGTAGGTCTTATCCTTCCCCTTTGATTCATATTTTAAGGTTGTTGTTAAGTTTTCGTCCTTCCAGTTTTTGAGATATTTTTCTTTTGTATTTGCATATCCGTGTCTGAAAGAACCACCAAAGGTAAGAATCTGATTGTTGAATAGTGGAACACTAAACTGCAGGTCTGCCATGTAAGCTTTTGCTGGAGTATTTGATACATAGCATGAAGTTGAAGTACAGCTACCATCCAACTTTGCACCAGAACTTGTTGTTACATACCAATCTTTTTCTGTGTCAAGGTATGAAAGATTTAGCTTCATCTTTAAGTCTTTAAAAAGAGAGGTCTCAAAACTCAGGGCATAGGTATTCTGAATTCTTCCTCCAGCACCATTAAGGAATGAGTTTTCTGTAACAGATCCGTAAGACCAAACTGGATTTCCTGCGGCATTTCTCAAGTAAGTATGAGGATCATCGTAGTTATACTCATAACGATTTCTCATAAATGAAATATTTATCTTCGTATCCTTTGTAAACTCATACTGTGCCTTAATTGTTATTCCATCATCCCACCACCTATTATCTCCCTTATCACCAATTAAATAGGCAGTTTTACCCTCTTTCGTGGAGGTTACCTCATATCCGGTAATTCCTACTGGTGGCTTTGTTGTCTGGACATTCAAATCAGTGGGATATCCATTTGTTCCCTGCCAGCCATAGCTTAAAAATATGCTAAATTTGCCCCAAAGTTTATCTCCATAAGAAATATAAACTCTTCTTAAGTCATCCATTGCCTCTCCGCGGTCCCAGCTTGAGCCATATCCTGTTTTAAAGGTAAATTCTCTCTTTTCAGGCATCTTTGTGATAAAGTTTACAACACCACCCATCGCATAACCACCATATAGAGAGGAAAAAGGTCCTTTTACAACCTCAACTCTTTCAAGGTCTTCAGGAAAGTATCCGCCCATTTTTACATTTCCAGTATAGGGATTATTTAGAACAACTCCATCAATCATAATCAAAGTTCTTTTTTGTTCAGGAATTCCTCTTAGAGTAATAAAAGAAAGTGTATCCATCAAGCCCTTGCCCCTTCTTACCATGACCCCAGGGATATCATTAAGTGTTTGATCAATTGTTTTTGGAGCTTTAAGCTCGATCTTTTCCTTTGTAACAACATTTACAGAAGCTGGAGCAGATCCCACCTCTTTCTCAGTTCTCGTTGCAGTTACCACAATCTCCTCAAGCTTTGTCTCTTTTTCTTCAGCAAAAGAAGGAATAAAAGCTGTTAAAATCCACATCAAAACAAATAAAAACTTAACACAAAATCGAAAAATCATGTCTCTACCTCCTAAAACTTTTATTTTATAGCTATTTTTTAAAATAATCTTAAAATTTTCACAAATTATTTTATATGTGTTTTAAAAGTTTTTGTAAAAATGTTTATTTTTAAAATTTGTATAACATAAAATATTACCTTGTCAAGTTTAATGAGATTAAAAAAACTATAATTTTATGTTTGTTTTAAAGGATTTTTCTTCTCTTTATTATCTAAGTTTTCATATTATTCTTAAAAACAACGCATAGATTACGGAGGTTGGATATGGAGAAGGGAAAAAAGATGAAGGCCTGGGTAATCGATAAGGTTGGGCTCCTCTCACCCGATTCTTTAAAGCTGGTTGAACTTCCTGTTCCAGAGGTTGAGGAGGACGAAATTTTGGTTAAGGTCTACTTTTGTGGGATTTGCCATACAGAGCTTGACGAAATTGAAGGGCGAGCCACACCAGACATTTTACCTGTTGTTCCAGGGCACCAAATAGTGGGAGAGGTAGTTGAGGTAGGGCCAAAAGTGGAAAAATTTAAGATAGGAGATAAAGTAGGAGCTGGTTGGATTTATAGTTCTTGCCAAAGGTGTGAATATTGTGAAAGAGGCTTAGAGAACCTTTGTCAAGAATTCAAAGCTACAGGTAAAGACGTTAATGGAGGGTATGCAGAATATTTTAAGATAAAAGAAACTTTTGCCTTCGCCATCCCTGAGGGGTTAACACTTATGGAAGCTGCACCTTTATTTTGTGCAGGGGCTATCGGATATAGAGCTCTAAAGCTTACTCAGCTAAAAGGTGAAGAAGGAGAAACCTTAGGGCTTTCTGGTTTTGGAGCCTCAAACCATTTAGTCCTAAAACTGGTAAAAGCCCTATTTCCTAAAGTCAAAACCTATGTATTTGCCAGAAACCCTAAACAAAGAGAACATGCACTGAGTCTTGGTGCAGATTGGGCAGGAGACTTTGAAGATACTCCACCTGAAGGTCTTAAAGCCATAATCGATACCACTCCAGTCTGGCGCCCTTTACTTCTCCTCAAGCATCTAAAACCAAACGGAAGGTTTATCATAAATGCCATCCGCAAGGAAGAGCAAGACAAAGAAAAACTTCTTTTTCTTGATTATGGAAGAGACCTGTGGCTTGAAAAAGAGATAAAGTCTGTGGCTAACATCACCTGTCAAGACCTTGAAGAGTTTTTGTCTCTTGCTAAAAGGTTAAAACTTAAGCCAGACGTTATAGGTTATCCTTTTTATGAAGCTCCCAAGGCCCTTTTTGAACTTAAAGAAGGTAAGATAAAAGGAGCTAAGGTCTTAGTGATAGAAGACCCTTTTGTCATATAATCACTATACCCCCTTAACCCTTTTATGTAACCTAACTTTGAAACCTTAGAAGTTTAAAGGCAAACAAACTATAATTTATATAAGGACTTTTTAATTTTAGTTTTTGTGGTATAAATAGATACATGTTTCATGGGACAACTGTGATAGCGGTAAAAAAAGACGGCAAAGTAGCCATAGCAGGGGACGGTCAGGTCACTTTTGGCAATACCATCTTAAAGCACAAGGCCAAAAAAATAAGAAAACTCTATAAAGGTAACGTGGTGGTTGGTTTTGCGGGGTCTACGGCAGATGCTTTAACCCTGTTTGAGAGGTTAGAAAAAAAGCTTGAAGCTTATGGAGGACAGCTTTTAAGAGCTGCGGTTGAGCTTGCTAAAGATTGGAGGACAGATAAAATTTTAAGAAGGCTTGAAGCCTTTCTTATAGCTTGCGATAAAGAGCACATCCTCCTCATCTCAGGGGCAGGAGATGTGGTAGAGCCAGACGAAGAGGTGGTTGCCATAGGTTCAGGTGGTCCGATGGCCTTAGCAGCAGCCAAAGCCTTGCTAAGATATTCTGAGCTTTCTGCCAAAGAAATTGCAGAAACAGCCATCAAAATCGCAGGAGAAATCTGTATCTACACCAATTCAGAAATAACGGTTGAAGAGCTATGAATGAGCCAAAAGAGTTTACTCCAAGAGAAATCGTAGCAGAGCTTAACAGGTATATCGTAGGACAAGATAGGGCAAAAAAGGCTGTTGCCATAGCTATGCGTAACCGCTGGAGAAGACAACAGTTAAAGGAAGATTTAAAAGAAGAGATCTATCCTAAAAATATCTTGATGATCGGGCCTACAGGGGTTGGAAAAACAGAGATAGCAAGAAGGTTAGCCAAACTTTCTAACGCTCCCTTTCTAAAAGTAGAGGCCACCAAGTTTACTGAAGTAGGTTATGTAGGTAGAGACGTAGAATCGATGATAAGAGATTTAGTCCATATAGCTGTTAAAATGGTAAGAGAAGAGGAAGAGAAAAAGGTTTTAGAAAAGGCAAAAACTTTAGCAGAAGAAAGGTTGGTAGATCTTCTTATACCTCCTATTTCTTCAAAGGTAGAATATGACCCTCTCACCAGGGAAAAATTTCTTAAAATGCTAAGAGATGGGGTTTTAAATGACAGGTATGTAGAAATTGAAGTTGAGGCCTCCCAAAAACCTCCTACCATAGAAATCTTTGCAGCCTCAGGGTTAGAAGAAATAGAAATGCAACTTAGAGATATGCTTTCTACCATTTTACCGTTTAAACCTAAAAAAAGAAAAGTAAAGGTGAAAGAAGCCTTAGAGATTTTAACCAAAGAAGAAGCAGCTAAGCTTATAGACATGGACAAGGTAATAAAGGAAGCCATAAGAAGGACGGAGACAAACGGCATCATCTTTATAGATGAAATAGACAAGATTGCAAGTCGAGGAGAAGGGCATGGCCCTGATGTTTCAAGGGAAGGGGTTCAAAGAGACTTACTCCCCATCGTAGAAGGAACCACGGTTAACACCAAGTATGGAATGGTAAGAACAGATTACATTCTCTTCATCGGAAGTGGAGCCTTCCATATCGCTAAACCTTCGGATTTGATACCAGAACTTCAGGGTAGGTTTCCTATTAGAGTAGAATTGGATCCTTTAACCAAAGAAGATTTTATCCGAATCCTTACTGAAACTGAAAATGCTATCATCAAACAATACAAAGCCCTGTTAGCTACTGAACAAGTAGAGATAGATTTTACTCCAGAAGCTATAGAAGAAATTGCTAAAGTTGCCTTTGAACTTAATCAAAAGATGGAAAACATCGGTGCAAGAAGACTTTATACCGTAATGGAAAAAGTTTTAGAAGACATTTCTTTTGAGGCCCCAGATATCGCACCTACTAGAGTAGTAATCACCCCAGAATATGTAAGAGAAAAATTAGAAAATATTATACAAGATCAAGAGTTGGCAAAGTTTATTTTATAATAGGCTCAACATATAAATCATAGGTGGTTGACTTTTTTACCTTTCCTTTGATTAATTCTCCTGGAGTTAAATTAAGTTTTGAGCCTTTAGGCAAAAGAAGATAAGTGATACCGTCTACCTCAGGGGCTTGAGCTTTAGATATCCCCCAAAATCTTCCTTTTTCATCTTCCCCTAACAAAAGCACCTCTTCTTCCTTCCCTTTTCTTAACTTTAACCTTTTTTTAGAAATCTCTTTCTGTAGTCTCAAAACTTCCCGTCTTCTTCTTAACCTTTCTCTGTAAGGGACCTTAGCTGGAAGTTTTTCAGCTAAGGTACCTTCTTCAGGATAAAAAGGGAATACCCCTAAGTAATCAAACTCAATCTCTTGTAAAAAATTACAAAGGAACTCAAACTCTTTTTCTCCTTCCCCAGGAAAACCAACCATCACCGTAGTCCTGAACGCAACCTCTGGGATTACCGTTCTAAGATAAAATATAGTTTCTGCCAAAGACTCTATGTGATTAGGCCTTCTCATGGCTTTTAAAATCTCTGGATGAGCATGCTGGATAGGGAGGTCAAAATAAGGAACTACCTTAGGTATGGATAAAAGATCTTCTAGCAATCTTTTTAGGTTAGGCACAGGATAAAGATAAAGTAACCTTATCCTAAACTCAAAAGGAAGTTTACTCAGGGTTTTAACCAGATTTACTAAATCTACTTTTGGTTTTAGGTCTAAACCATAAGAAGTTATGTCCTGAGCTACCAAGATAAGTTCCTTTACCCCAAGGGTAAGTAAAAACTCGGCTTCCTTTAGCAATAAATCTACAGGCTTACTTTTTAGACGCCCTCTTATCTGAGGGATGGTACAATAAGCACAGTTTCTATTACAACCTTCTGAGATCTTTAAAAAGGCATAAAAGGGATTTTCTGTTAGTATTCTTTCATACGGCTCTTGTTTAGCAAAATACTGATAAGGTTCTATCCCGTAAAATTCGTCTACCTCAGGTAAAAGTTCTTTTAACTTTTCTGCCCCGTATCTTCCTGTTAGACAACCAGAAACTATAAGGGCTTGCCCTTGTTTTTTAATCTCCCCTAAATCAAAAATATGTTCTAACGATTCTTCTACCGCCGGTTTAATAAAAGCACAGGTATTAACCCAAAAGTGGGTTGCTTCTTCAGGAACAAGAACTATTTCTGCCCCTTGTTTAATCAACAGGGCAAGTAACTTTTCAAAATCAGCCTTGTTTTTGGCACAACCAAGGCTTACAGGATAGATCCTCAGTCTTTTTTCACTCACGAGTTTCAATAAGAAGAAACCTTTTTAAGATTTAAGACCTGATTTTTTTCGTCTAAATAAACTAAAGTGGTATAAAAGCTTTCTAACTCATTTTCAGGGACCCAAGCATAAGAGGCTATGATAATCCTATCTCCGATCTCGCCTAACCTTGCGGCTGCTCCGTTTAAAACCACCTCGCCTTTTTCTCCCTCTATAAGATAGGTTTCAAACCTGATCCCGTTGTTAATATTGTAAATCCATACAGCTTCAAAAGGTCTAAGATTAGCTTTTTTGATAAGTTCTTTATCTAAGGTTAACGAACCTTCATATAGCAAATTTTTATCAGTTATCGTGGCTAAATGAATTTTACTTTTTAGCAGTTTTATCAGCATCACCTATCCTCGGATTTAAGGTTTTATCAATCTATTATCTATAAGTCTTGCCTTCCCTACATAAGCAGCGATCGCACAAACCACAGGTTTTTCTATTACTTCTACCGGGTCCAAAGTCTCTGGGTCTACGATCTCTATATACTGAACTATTAAGTAAGGATGCATTCTTAAGAATTCAAAAAGGGTTTTCTTTATTTTCTCAGGATTTTTTTCTCCTTCTTTTACTAATTTTTCAGCAAGTTCAAGCGCCCGGTTTAAACTTACCGCAGATTCTCTTTCCTTAGGAGATAGATAAATGTTTCTTGAACTCATCGCAAGTCCATCTGGCTCTCTTACAGTAGGGCTACCAACAATTTCTATATCAAGGTTTAAGTCTTTTACCATCTGTTTTATAACCAAAAGTTGTTGATAATCCTTTTCTCCAAAAACGGCTATATCAGGCTGTATGATGTTAAAAAGCTTTAACACAACCGTGGTAACTCCTTTAAAATGTCCTGGTCTAAAAGCTCCACACAACTTATCAGTCAGGTTTACTACCTCTACATAGGTTTGATAATCCGAGGGATACATTTCTTCTTCTGAAGGTACAAAAACCACGTCTACATTTTCCTTTTCTAACAAGCTTAAATCGCGTTCTAAATCCCTTGGATATTCTCTAAAATCTTCTCTTGGGCCAAACTGTAAAGGATTAACAAAAATGCTTACTACTACTTTATCCGCAAGGGATTTGGCCTTTCTTACCAAAGAAAGATGGCCTTCATGCAGATAACCCATCGTAGGTACAAAACCTATTTTATACCCTTGTTTTTTTAGCTCTTTAACCTTGGCCTTCATCTCAGGGATGGTTTTTATTACCTCAACCATAGCTAAAACTCCAGATTTTTATAAGGATTTAATAAATTTTCTAAATTTTCTAAAAGGATGTTTTTAAGTTGGGCTTCTCGATTAACCTTACCAAACTCGTCACTCCTTATCTGTTCTTTAAGTTCCCCTTGCACCCATTTTTTTATCTCTAAATACCGAGCTCCTTGATAGGTTTCTCTAAGGGCAAAGGTTAAAAATACATAATCATTTAATTTTAAATATAACTCACCTTCCAAAAAATCCAAAGGCTTAATCCTAACAGGATAAATTAGTTTCTTTAATATTTCATAAAGAGGCTTTCGTGAGTTTAAGATAACTACCTTTTGCCCTTCAGAAATCCTAGTTAAAAGGTCCCTCAGATCTCTATCCTCCAAAGCAATACACCCTTGAGTCCAAAAATAATCCTTCTTCCCCTTTTCTTTCTTATAAACACCACCCCCATGTATTCCTATCTTACTTCCTAAAGGCGTATGTTCTACTTTACCATTAGCTAAAAAGGTTTCCAAATACACGACCAACTGTTCTTTAGAAATAAACCCTTTGTAATATGCCCATCCAAGGTCGTTTAAGTTAGGATAGTTTATTTCTATAAAATAACCAAAGCTTTTAGAAGGTCTTATGTCAGTTATCTTATAAAGGCCTTCTGGGGTTAAAAAGTCCCCCCTTTTTTCCTTAGGAAGTAGGCTCTCTAACCCCAACCCTACAGGATAAACTTTTTGTATTTTCTGATTCTCTAAAACCTTTAAGGTTCTTTCTCCCTTGTCTATCAAAAGTGTTAAAGCGTAACCTGAGCTTGTCATCAATAAGGTTATCAACAAAAATAAAAAAACTTTTAAAAACCTGTTTTTTATCTTCAAACTAAAAGTTTTTTTGTCCATAACTTTTAAAAAATTGAGGTGTTTATCAGAGCCCAAAAGATTTTTAGTTAAAAAGTTTGACAAAAAATTTTTTATGTTTATTATATAATAAAAAATGACTAAAGAAATACCAACTTGTTCCGATATAAAATATAAACCGTAAAAAGCGAGGTGATATTTAATGAAAATCAACGACTTTTTAGGGGTAAACGTTGAAAATCTTAAGAACTTAAAAGAGGCTAAAAAAAGAGAAGAGGTAGTTTCTTCAGAGGTTAAACCAAAGGAAGGCGAAGCAAAGGCTAAGGAGGCTTCTCCTGCGGTGGTAGAGCTTTCTTCTCAAAACTTAATAGAAAAAGCTGTTAAAAGGGCTTCTCAACTTCCTGAGATAAGAGAAGAAAAGGTTGCTCAAATTAAAGCTCAAATCGAGGCCGGGACTTATAACGTCTCTAACAGAGAGATCGCAAGAGCTATGGTAGGTACTCTCCTTAATGAGATTGCTTAATCTTACCTATTAATCCTGTAGTAGAAACTTGATAAGAAAAATCGATACGTATAACTTTTCCTCCATAACTTTTCACAAAATCTGCACCTACAATCTGGTCTTCTTTCCAGTCTGATCCTTTTACTAAAAAATCGGGTTTTAGCTCCTTTATAAGCCTTTCTGGGGTTTCTTCATCAAAGAGAACTATATAATCCACACATTCAAGACCAGAGAGGACCCTGGCTCTAAATTCCTGAGGGTTAACTGGTCTTTCTGGTCCTTTAATTTTTCTTACTGAAAGGTCGCTGTTTAACCCTATGACTAAAAAATCTCCTAAAGACCGTGCCTTTTCGAGATAGTCTACATGGCCGGCATGAAGAAGGTCAAAACATCCGTTGGTAAAAACCATCTTTTGACCCTTAGCCCTTCTTTTAGCCACATGTCTTTTCAGTTCTTCAAGGGTTTTAAGCTTGTTTTTTTGGGGGAAAAATGGGGTTTTAAGCGGATAGATAAGAGGATTAAACCTTTCTGGCAACACAAACTCAAAGACCTCTGGTTGTTTATCCGTAAGCTGAGTTAAAACCTCCCCTTCAGGAGAAACCACCAAAGAAAACCCACATCCGTTGACCCCAACCAGATAAGTTTGATTTTCAACAGCCCTTGCCCAGCTTAGATTCAACCAGTGTTTCATCCTTTCTACAGGCCAAAGAGCAAACACCAAAAGAATGTCTGCACCTGCCTTTATAAGGTCTCTGGCAAACTCAGGAGACCTAAGTTCAAAACAAATCAACACCCCTAAAGAAAAACCTGCTAATTCAAAAATTCTCGTACCTACACCAGGGGTAAAAGGCTCGTCTAATCCTGGGAAAAGAAGGAATTTTTGGGCTAAAGGTTCTACCTTATCTCTAGTTAAACGATAAACTGCATTAAAAATTCTATCTTCATCATACCAAGGAGCTCCAAGGAGAACTACCTTATCGTTTGATAAAACCTGTGTTATTTCTAAGAGAAAAGATAAAACTTTTTCTTGGTTTAAACTTTTTAAATCTACATCATATCCAGTAAGGGCTAATTCAGGAAAAACCACTAAATTTCCTTTAGCCTTGGTTAAAAGCTCTTTAATGGTCTCTACGTTTTGTTTTAAATCGGAGGTTGGTTTTATTTGAACTAAAGAAATGTTTAGCATCTTTTCCCCTTTACAGCAACTGATTTCTTGCTACCACCAACACGTATACCTCTTTTGCTCCTTTCATCTTTAAAGCTTTAGCTGCTTCGTTTACCGTAGCACCTGTAGTCATTACATCGTCTATAAGAAGAACCTTTTTCTCTTTTATCCAATCTTTGGCTAAAAAGGCTCCTTTTACGTTTTCCCAACGTTCTTTACCGGTAAGCTCGGTTTGAGGTTTGGTACATTTAACCCTGAATATAGCTTCTGAAAAGGGTTTTCTTCCAAGGAAACCCCAGGCTAAAAGAGCACTTTGGTTGAACCCTCGTTCTCTTAACCGCTCAATAGAAAGAGGAACAGGGAGGATCATATCAACATCGCTAAGTAAGAAAGAAAAAAATCCCCTTATCAGTTTTCCCAGGGCAAAAGCCAACCTAAAATCTTGAGCAAACTTTATCCTCACCAGCCACTCAGAAACAGGTTCCTTATACTGAAAAAGGGCAAAAACTCTATCAAAATAAAAGTTTTTTTGGGAACAATAGGAGCAATATTCTATCCTATCTATACCTTTTTCAAGCAGGCTTTCAGATACCAAACTTCCACATCTTTGGCAATAAAGCTTTAAAAAAGGTAGTGTGTTTAAACATCGCCTACAAACAAATACTTCTTGAGGTTTAAGATGATGGTTGCAGACTTCACAAAACTCTGGAAAGAAAAAATCGAGAACTTTATTTAAAAGACTCACCCTTGGCCTTTACGATCTCAACAACAATTTGGGTGGCTTTTACCAGGTCTTTTACCCTGATGAACTCTTCTGTGGTATGAACCTTTTGCATCCCTGTGCCTAAAATTACCGCTTTTTTCCCTCTCTCGTTAAAAATGTTAGCGTCTGACCCTCCCTCCTTCTTTATAAAGGAGAGACTTATTCCTAACTTTTCCCCGGCTTGTTTTATAGGTTGTAAAATAGGGTCATCAGGAAGGATTAAAAAAGCTTGATATAGTTTTTCAAACCTTACAGAAACCTTAGGTAAATCATCTATTTTAGGTTGATAACCTTTTTCTACCTTTGCACAAAGGTCTTCTATCTGTTGAATCATACTTTCTAAGGTCTTTGCGTTATGACTTCTTATCTCTCCTTCTGCCTCTGCAGTTTCTGGCACTATGTTAACGTATTTACCCCCTGAGATAATACCTATGTTCATCGTACTTTCTTGGTCTATTCTCCCGGGATTTAACTCAGCTATCAGTTTTGATAACACGTGAATAGCATTTACCCCTTTTTCTGGTTCAAGACCTGCATGGGCAGCTTTTCCTTTAACCTTAATCTTAAATTTATAGGAAGATGGGGCGCCGATGGTTACTACCTCTGGATTTTCACTGTCTAAAACATATCCTTCTTTAGCATCTATCAATTCTAAATCAAGAAACTTAGCACCTAACAACCCTATCTCTTCGCAGGTGGTAAAAATAAACTCTAAAGGCGGATGGGGGAATCGGTTTTCTCTAAGAACTCTGGCTAATTCTATCAAGATAGCTATACCTGATTTATCGTCAGCCCCGAGGATGGTCCTCCCGTCAGTTTTAAAAACCCCGTTTTCAAAAATAATCTTAGGATTTTCACAAGGACCTACTGTATCAAGGTGAGCACAAAAAAATATAGGAGGAGCTGGGATCATTCCAGGGATTTTAACGATAAGATTTCCTACCTCTGAACCGGTATTTTCTGCAGACTTATCAAAAAAACAACGATATCCAAGAGCCTCAAAGATGTCTGCCAGATAATGAGCAAGTTTTCCTTCTTTTTTCGAAGGACTTTCTATAGAAAGAAGGGTTTGAAATTCTAAAACTAATCTGTCTACATCGATCATTAACGTCTTATCCTAAAATCAGTAAATTCACCTTTATAAGGCTCTTCTATCACCTCTACGTGAGTCACCTTAGCATAAGGAGAGCCTCGATGACACCAGGCTACCATCTGATCGACTGCCTCGTCTTCGCCTTCAAATACCGCCTCAACCCTTCCGTCAGGAAGGTTTCTCACCCAACCTTTTACCCCAAGTCTTAAAGCTTCTTCTTCTGTATAAGCTCTAAAATAAACTCCTTGTACCTTACCAGAGATATAAACATGTACCCTTTTCATAAGGGCTCCCCATCGATCTTTAGTTATAAGCTATGTTTAGAAGTATAATAAACCTTCAACAAAAGTCAAGGCTAAAGTGGGCTTTCGCATAATCTAACTTATAGCTGAGGGTTTTCTTTAGCTTTAGCAAGTTTTTCCAACTCCTCTTCTATTTCCTTTATACGCTTTATAGTCTTAGCCATATATTCTTTTTGTGTAGCTACAGCCTTAAAGTATAGATCTAAGTTCTTTTCAAACTCTTTCATCTTCTTCCAATGGATAAAGATCGTGGTTACATCATACCCAGTATTAACCAAATGATATAAAGTTTTGGTCAATTTCTTGGTGTAATCTCCTATACCAGGGAGGGCATTTACTGCTTTAACCAATCCTTCTGCTATATCTTCCCAGGTTTTGGGATCCATCGAGGCCCAATCTGTAAAATCTTTAGTATCCAAAAGTTGTTGAAATTTTTCAATTTCTTTTACCCTATTTGGATATTTAGAAAATTCATATTTTATATTTTCAAAAATGTTTTCCTGGATCATATCTAACATAACTTCTTTAAATCTGGCTTCACTGCTTGAAATAGCCCTTTCAGTCTTTTCCCTCCACCTTTCAAACT
This sequence comes from Thermodesulfobacterium commune DSM 2178, assembly GCF_000734015.1. GTDB lineage: Bacteria > Desulfobacterota > Thermodesulfobacteria > Thermodesulfobacteriales > Thermodesulfobacteriaceae > Thermodesulfobacterium > Thermodesulfobacterium commune. Next base: position 1,716,762 of record NZ_CP008796.1, on the reverse strand, counting down.
CTTTAGTATTTTCCATGATAATCTTGGTTAACTGGTCTAAGTTGGTTTTCGCAAGCTCAAGTTTATGTCTTAGGTCTGCCAACTCTTCTCTAAGTTTACGCTCATCAGGCAAAAGTCTTTCTTTCTTGATTTGTTTATCCTTTTCAGTCTTAGGTTTTAAATCTTCAGGTTTAGGCTTTAAAGCTGCTACATCTATGAAAGAAGGTTTTTTGGGGTTTAATTGAACCAATTCCTGTTCTATTCTCTTGTAATCTAACGGGTTATTTCTATAACTGTTTAAAAGTTCGTTAAGTTTTTGCAAGGACTCTTTTATCTTAGCTTCTTTAACCTTAGCCTCAGTTAAAATTTGCTGGTACTTTTCTGGGTCAACATCTTTATAACCTTCTGCTACCTTTAAATCTTTTTTCAATTTCACATATTCATCAAGATTAGCCCCGACGACTTCTAAAGTTTTTTGAGTAAAAACTCCTTGAGAGCCTACTGGTAAAGAACTAAGTTTAGGACTAACTGTAGGAGGTATTTTAATCCCTAAGCTCCCAAGGTCGATATGACCAACCATAGCTTGAGCACTTTTTTCAGCAAGGGCTCTGGCAGCCTCAAGGTCGCCTGCAAGGGCTGAAGCTACAGCCTTTTCAGCTAAAGCTGAGCTTGCTGCAAGCTGATGAAGTGCATCTTTGGTTTCTATATACTTTCCCTGTATCCAAGCATTACTTTTTTCAGTATAGTCTATACCTCCTCCATGGTTTTCAACAAAAAAGGAAAAGGTATCTCTTGTTTTTGAAGAATAAAAGGCGGCTACTGTAGTTCCAGTAACCCCATCAAGGCTTTCTAACTCTACTTTTTGGTAATGCGGCAAGGTTACCTTAAGACCATTGACATGAATCCATCTGGCTAAAGCTATTATCTTCTGAACCTCTCGCATAGTATGAAGAGAAGGAAATATCTGAGCAAATTCTTCGTATCTTTCTGTTAATGTTTGTGAATATTCTTTTAAGATCTCATTATACCAAGAAGGCATACCTGAAGATAGACTTTCACTACCAATTTTAACCTCAGATTTCCCAAAATAAATCGCTGATTTATCTTGACTAACCTTTAACTCAACTCTCCCAGGAAAAAGCCAGTATCTATCAAAACCACTTTGCATCATCTGAAACTCTTTGCCTTTTCCCTTTTCCTCAGCTTTTTTACTGAGGTAAGCCACAAAAGGATCAAAATCTTTAAGAGTCGCTGTCTCAGGGTTTATTGTGGTTAAGTATTTTAAAGTATAGTCTGCATAAAAGAAAATTTTAGCCATATATGTATCCGAGGGAAGGTTATAGTAAGTAGGCTTAACTTCAATCGCCGGCAGTCTAAAACGCTTTTTTAGAAAAGTATCACTTAAAACAAGGTTATTTATTAAAAAATCTATAAGGAACTCTGATTGGATTTTTTCTACTCTTTTATTAGCAAATTCGCTTAGTTCTAAGTCTATTTTGCCTGTTTTTGGGGCTCTTCTTAATAGATCATTTATGGTATGTTCGTCTACCCCAATACCTTTAAAAAGGTTTACGTAAAAAAGAAATAGTAATCTCCGAGTGGCTTCCCAATTATCTATCTGACCGGTATTAAACAAAGTCCTTATTTTTTCAAAATCCTCTATAAGTCCCATTGTTTCGTAAACTTGTCTAAACCAGTGTCCCGCATTTTCCATACCATACGCTTCTGCAAACTTCTGAAATCCCCACCATTCCACCACAGCCTGCCCATACTTACCCTCAAATCCTAACGCCTTAAAGACTTTAATGAAAAAACTTTGCAGATTAAAATACATCTCAAGCTGCTCTTTGCTGTCAAACCTCCAATTTTTTGATTTTGGATCCCACCTAAGATAAGCATTAAATTCCTCTGGGGTTATAGAAAATTTCTTAAGCCTTGCTAAAAGTATCTGTTTTTCTGGCAGCTGGTTATCAGAATATAAAATCTCTTTAAAAATACTTGACAACCAGTTAGTCCCATAACTTGGGTCTCTACTAACCCTTGAGATCTCTTTATCAAAAATATTTTTTATCTCTTTTAACGCCCTTTCTGTGTTTGGGGTTGGGTCTAAAGAAAAAGATGGATAGGGATATTTCAAAGCCTCGTCTAATATCTGAAAATAAGGTAGAGGACCAGTTTTATACCTGTCATCATAATGTCCAACAAACGTAATCTCTCCGGTGTTTTTATCTATGAAAACTGCGTCTAAAACGTTGATAGAAGAAACTTTGGTAAATAAACTATCTTTTTCAGAAACTTCATAAACCTCCACTTTTTTGTTTGCCTTTTCTATCAACCTCTGCCCTGAATAACTATCAGAAGAAACTCTTTTTATTTCCTGAGGAGCTCTAACCACAACCCCTAAGTTTGGATTTTCCGGGTGTACATGGGTAGAAACATTAAAAATCTTGCCGTTTCTTAAAACTGACATCACGATGTTGGGGTTGTTCCCACTGAGAGTCCCTGATAAGACAAGAGTTTTTATGTTTTCTACAGAAACCGGCTGGTTGTTAATCGTTAAAATGATATCTCCTGGGTTTAATCCTGCTTTAGCGGCTGGAGATCCCGTTACCACGTTGATTACATAAACTCCTTCAGTTTTTAACAATTCTGACCTTACCTCCCTCTTAGCAAGAGCCCATGATACAAAAATCAAGTTTATCAAGATTAGAAGAACCAAAACCCAGATTCCTCTTTTAAACATCTTTGCACCTCTCTATTTTAATAAAAACCATAACAAACAGAATTGAAATATCAAAATAAAAACCTCATAAAATATCATTAAAAAATTTTTTCAACATTAAATTAACATTACTGCTAAAAAAATTTTAGACAAGAGGGCGATAGGCCAAACTTAGGTTTGTATTTTTTCAAAAATCAGTTATATTTAAGATAACTGCTTGGGGGTGGAATAAGCCTTCCCCAGGCTTAAAAATACAAAAAGGAGGTTGAGTGTATGCCTTTAGACCCGGAGTTAAAGCAAGAGATCATCCAAACTTTCCAGCGTCACCCCAACGACACAGGTTCTCCAGAGGTTCAGATTGCCTTGCTAACCGCAAGGATAAAACAACTGGAGGAACACCTAAAAACTCATCGCAAAGACTTTCATTCAAGAAGAGGTCTTATGAAGTTGATCGGTCAGAGAAGGGCTCTTTTAAACTATCTTAAAAGAACAGATTTTAACAGATATCAGATTTTGCTTCAGAAAATAGGACTTAAAAAGTAAGCTCAAAAATTCAATCCTTTAAAAACAAATAAAAAAGGGAGGGTTTTTGAAACCCTCCCTTTTTTATTTAAAGTCTATTTGGTCTTACAGCCATCCTTTTTCTTCGTAAACAATCCTTCCTGTCCCTGCAGGAATTAACCTTCCAATGATTACGTTTTCTTTTAGTCCCTTTAGATAGTCTACCTTACCGGCAATAGAGGCCTCGGTAAGAACTCTCGTAGTTTCCTGGAAGGAGGCAGCAGACAACCAGGAATCAGTAAGCAAGGCTGCTTTTGTTATACCAAGGATTACAGGTTCGGCTACTGCTGGTTTACCTCCAGTAGCTATGATTTTTTCGTTTTCCTCTTCAAACTTAACCTTATCCACATACTCACCGATCATAAAATTGGTATCGCCTGGGTCTTTTATTTTCACTTTTTTAAGCATCTGTTTTACGATAACCTCAAAGTGTTTGTCGTTTATCTTAACACCTTGAAGTCTGTAAACTTCCTGAATCTCTTCAACCAAAAACCTTGCAACCCCTTTAACTCCTTTAACTTTTAGGATATCGTGAGGGTTAGGAGAACCTTCCACCAAAGGATCTCCAGCTTTAACCACATCGCCTTCTCTTACCAAAATATGTTTACCTTTAGAGATATAGTACTCTAAAGGCTCTCCTACCTCAGGTTGAATAACTATCTTTTTCTTACCTCTGGCTTCTTTTTCAAACACTACCGTTCCATCGATCTCAGTGATAGTAGCATACTCTTTAGGTTTACGTGCTTCAAATAAATCGGTAACCTTAGGAAGACCTCCGGTAATGTCTTTAGCTTTCAAAGTTTCTCGAGGAATTCTTGCGATGATATCTCCTGCCTTTACCATCTCTCCTTCTTGAACGCTGATGATAGCTCCTACCGGTAGCTCATATCTGGCTTTACCTCTTCCGTCTGGAAGGTCGATGGTTCTTCCTTTCTCATCTTTGATAGAAATCCTTGGTCTATAGTCGGTAAGTTTGTAGTCTCTTACGATAATACTTGCTCTACCGGTGGTTACGTCTATCTTTTCATCAACCGTTACCCCGTCTATGATATCTCCAAACTTTACCCTTCCAGAAACTTCGGCGATGATAGGTGTGGTATAAGGATCCCATTCTACCAAGAGGTCTCCAGGTTTTACCTCTTGACCTTCTTCTACTTTAATCTTAGCACCATAGGTGACTGGATATTTTTCTAAAATCCTACCGTCAGGAGACACGATAGCAATCTCTCCTTGTCTGTTTAAAGCCACTAAAGTACCATCTTCCCTTCTAACCAGTCTTAAATTAAGAAACTTTATCAAACCTCTTGACTGAGCTCTGTGTTCGCTTTGTTCTAAAGCCTTACCTACCGCACCTCCGATGTGGAAGGTTCTCATCGTAAGCTGAGTTCCAGGTTCTCCAATAGACTGAGCGGCAATAATCCCTACGGCTTCTCCTATTTCCACCAACTTTCCAGTAGCAAGGTCTCTTCCATAACACTTTCTACAAACTCCATGCTTTGCCTCACAGGTAAGCACAGACCTTATCATGACCTTCTCTATTCCTGCTTCTTTAAGCTTTTTAACCCCTTCTTCATCTATTTCTTGATTAGCTTCGATCAATACCTCTCCTGTAATAGGGTCTAAAATATCTTCTAAGGCAACCCTTCCCAACACTCTATCCCAAACAGGTTCGATAATCTCACCTGCCTCAATAAGATGACCTACCTCTATACCATCTATGGTTCCACAATCTTCTTCAGTTACCACACAGTCTTGAGCAACATCTACTAATTTTCTTGTTAAATATCCGGCATTAGCGGTTTTTAAAGCTGTGTCTGCAAGTCCTTTACGGGCTCCATGGGTAGACACAAAGTATTCCAAAACTGAAAGCCCTTCTCTGAAATTACTTTTAATCGGTGTTTCAATAATTTCTCCAGAGGGTTTAGCCATCAAACCTCTCATACCAGCAAGCTGCCTTATCTGATCTTTAGAACCACGAGCTCCAGAAAAGGCCATGATGTAGACTGGGTTAAAGCTGGGACCTATCACTTTCTCTCCGTTAGGCCCGATATATTCCTTGGTTTCCATTTCTTTAATCATCTCTTCAGTAACACGCTCAGTAGCATTAGACCATATATCTATTGCTTTGTTATACCTTTCACTCTCGGTGATCAAACCTTCTCTATACTGCTCCCAGATCTCTGCAATCTTTCTATCTGCCTCAGCCAAAATTTCCGCTTTTTTCTTAGGAATGGTAAGATAATCCACAGAAATAGAAAGAGCAGCTTCAGTAGCTTGTGCAAACCCCAAATCTTTTAATTTATCCGCAAAAATTACTGTTTTCTTAATACCTGCTCTACGATAAGAAATGTCTATCAACTTTTGAAGCTCTTTTTTGGTCAATGGTTTATTATACTCTTCAAAAGGAATCTCTTCGGGAACGATGGTCGAAAACAGGACTCTACCTACCGTTGTATCTAAAAGTTTACCATCAATCCTTACCTTTATCTTCGCTTGTAGATGGACAGCTCCTGTCTGATATGCAAGGATCACCTCATCTTTATCTCTAAAAACTTTACCTTCTCCCTTCGCAAAAGGACGTTCTAACGTCATGTAGTAAATTCCTAAAACCATATCTTGGGTAGGATAAACTACAGGAATACCGTTTGCAGGAAGAAGGATGTTGTTGGTTGAAAGAATAAGAACTCTATTTTCTATCTGCGCCTCTACCGAAAGCGGAACATGCACAGCCATCTGGTCTCCGTCAAAGTCAGCGTTATAAGCTACACAGACCAGTGGATGTAGCTGGATGGCCTTTGTGTCTATCAACACTGGTTCAAAGGCCTGAATACCTAACCTATGCAAAGTAGGAGCACGGTTTAACATTACCGGATATTCTTTTACGATCTCATCAAGGGCATCCCAAACTGCAGGATGTTCCTCTTCCACCAACCTTTTAGCGGTTTTGATGTTGGTAGCATATCCATGCTTTTCTAACCAACCATAAATATAGGGTTTAAAAAGTTCTAAAGCCATCTTCTTAGGCAAACCACACTGATACATTCGTAACTCAGGACCTGCGGTAATAACAGACCTACCTGAAAAATCCACTCTTTTACCTAAAAGATTCTGTCTAAATCTGCCTTGTTTACCCTTAAGAATATCAGAAAGACTTTTTAAAGGCCTTCTATTAGGCCCCATCACAGGACGTCCTCTTCTTCCGTTATCAAAAAGGGCATCAACAGCCTCTTGTAACATCCTCTTTTCGTTTTTCAAAATTATTTCAGGAGCATCAAGGTCTATCAACTTTTTAAGTCTCACGTTACGGTTGATAACCCTTCTGTAAAGGTCGTTTAAGTCTGAGGTAGCAAATCTACCTCCCTCTAAAGGTACTAAAGGCCTCAACTCAGGTGGAATAACTGGTATAACCTTTAAAATCATCCATTCAGGCCTATTACCTGACTGTTTAAATGCTCTAGCTATCTGAAGTCTTTTACCAAGTTTCTTTCTGCGAGCCTCACTGTGGGTGGTTTGAAGTTCTATCTGGATGTCCTGAATAAGTTTGTCAAGGTCTATGTTTCTTAAAAGCTCATAAATAGCTGAAGCCCCTGTATCAGCTACTATCTGGTCTCCATACATCTCTTTTAAAGCGGAGTATTTATCTTCAGTAAGAATGGTACCCACAGGAAATTCTTCTACTTGACTTTCTATGACTACATATCTTTCTAAATAAAGAATAGATTCTACTTCTTTAAGTGTCATGTTGAGTAAAAGACCTATTTTAGAGGGAATACTTCTTAAATACCAAATATGAGCTACCGGTGCAGCCAACTCAATATGTCCCATTCTTTCTCTTCTAACCTTGCTCTGGATAACCTCAACCCCGCACTTCTCACAGATAACCCCTCTATGTTTCATTCCGCGATACTTACCACAAAGACACTCATAATCCCTAATAGGACCAAAAATTTTAGCACAAAATAAACCATCCTTTTCAGGCTTCAAAGTCCTATAGTTAATCGTCTCTGGTTTTTTAACCTCTCCGTAGCTCCATTCTCTTATTTTTTCAGGAGAGGCTAATCCTATTTTTAATGCCCTTATTTTCATTACATCTTTAGGTTTTTCTAAAATAGAAAGGAGTTCTTTCATTATATAAACACCCCCTTTTGTTTTTTATTCTTCTATAGTTTCTATATCAAGGCAAAGACCTTGTAACTCTTTGGTTAACACCTTAAAGCTTTCAGGCATACCTCCTTCTAAGAAGTTTTTACCTTTAACCAGTTTTTCATACATCTTGGTACGTCCTTCTACATCGTCACTTTTAACCGTAAGGAACTCATGAAGAGTATAAGCAGCTCCATAAGCCTCTATAGCCCAGACTTCCATCTCTCCCAATCTCTGCCCACCGAACTGAGATTTTCCTCCAAGGGGTTGCTGGGTTATTAAGGAGTAAGGCCCAGTAGAACGAGCATGGATCTTATCATCAACCAAGTGATGAAGTTTTAACATATACATATAACCTACGGTTACCGGTTCAGAGAAAGGTTCTCCTGTCATACCATTATAAAGAACAGTAGTTCCACTTTCATTTAACCCAGCTAAAGACAACCACTTTTTAATCTCTTCCTCCTTAGCCCCTGCAAAAACAGGAGTAGCAATAGGAATTCCATCCGCAAAACCTTTAGCAAGCTCTAATATTTCTTCATCAGTCTTACCTTCTACTAACTTCTCATATTCGTCTTCATAAAAAATCTCTTTTAAAAGCGCCTTTACACTTTCTACCTGATATTCTTGAGCCAATTTGCTTAACTTCTTACCTAACTCCTTACAAGCCCATCCCAGATGGGTTTCAAGAAGCTGACCTATGTTCATACGAGAAGGAACACCTAAAGGTGAAAGGATCATATCTACCGGAGTTCCGTCAGGCAAATAGGGCATGTCCTCGATAGGAACGATTTTAGAAACCACACCTTTGTTTCCATGTCTTCCTGCCATCTTATCTCCTGGCTGAAGCTTTCTCTTCATGGCTACATAAACCTTCACCACCTTTAAAACACCAGGGGGCAGTTCATCTCCTTTCTTTATCCTATTAATGTGTGTTTCATACTCTTCTATAATCTCTTTTCTCCTCTTTTCATAAGCTTTTATAATCTCAGAAACTACCTCTTTTTTAGCCGAGGGAACTATATCTTTCAACTTAGTTAACAGAGAAGTAGGCAAAGTCTTAAGTTTCTCTAAGGTCAAAGCCTCTCCCTTGTTGATAAAAACCTGCCCCTCTCTTTCAAGCTCAGCAGTAGCTACCTCTCCATTTAAAACATAAGCCAATCTGTTTACTGTATATCTAAAAAGAACTTCTAAAACAGCTGCTTGGTTTCTCAAAAGTTTAGCTATAGTTTCATCTTCCTTTTGTTTAGCTCTTGCATCTTTTTCTATACCTTTTCGGGTAAGAATCTTGGTATCTATTACAATACCTTCTATACCTGCAGGAACTCTTAAAGAAGTGTCTTTTACATCTTTTGCTTTTTCTCCAAAAATAGCTCTTAAAAGTTTTTCCTCAGGAGTAAGAGTTGTCTCTCCTTTAGGGGTTACCTTCCCTACTAAAATATCTCCAGGTTTTACATAACTCCCTATTTTTATTATACCGCTTTCATCAAGATTGGTTAAAAGTTCTTCACTTACGTTAGGGAGATCCCTTGTAATTTCTTCTCTTCCAAGCTTAGTCTCCCTGGCAACACATTCAAACTCCTCTATATGAATAGAGGTAAAAACATCGTCTCTCACCAACCTTTCAGAAATGATGATAGAGTCCTCAAAATTATAACCTCTCCAAGGCATAAAAGCTACCAAAACATCTTTACCCAACGCTAATTCTCCTTGGCTAATAGAGGGCCCGTCTGCCAAAATCTCTCCTTTTTTAACCCTCTGTCCTGGTTTCACGATAGGTCTTTGTGAAAAGCAAGTATTCTGGTTAGACTTTTTCCATTTAATTAACTCATAAATTTTTACTTCAGGAAGCTCTCCTTCTTTAGGATCATATTTTACCACTATCCGGGTGCTGTCTACATCTTCAACCACACCATCAGCTTCTGCCACTACCACCATACCTGAGTTTAAAGCCACCACCTTTTCCATACCAGAACCGACCAAAGGAGCCTTAGTTTTTATCAAAGGGACAGCCTGTCGTTGCATGTTAGATCCCATAAGTGCACGGTTAGCGTCATCATGTTCAAGGAAGGGGATCAAAGAACTGGAAATACTAACCACCTGAGCAGGTATAAGGTCTATCAAATCAACCTCGTCCCTATGAGCTATAACGAACTCTCCGTTTTTTCTGGCAGGAACATATTCATCCAAAATATTTCCTTGTTTATCCAGTCTAATAGTAGATTGAGCTATAACCAAATCTTTTTCTTCAGCAGCATTCAAGTAAATTACTTGATCTGTAACCCTACCATCTTTAACCATTCTATATGGTGTTTCTAAAAATCCATAAGGATTGGTCTGGGCAAACGTGGTAGGAGAAACAATCAAACCGATGTTTGGACCTTCAGGGGTTTCGATAGGACAGATCCTTCCATAATGACTGGGATGAACGTCTCTAACCTCAAAACCTGCCCTTTCTCTGGTCAAACCACCTGGTCCTAAAGCAGAAAGTCTTCTTTTATGGGTAAGCATGGAGAGAACGTTAGTTTGGTCCATAAACTGAGAAAGCTGACCCTGGGCAAAAAATTCTTTTACCGCACCCACAACAGGCTTGCTGTTTATAAGCTCTACAGGGGTTATCTCCTCAAGTTCTTGAAGTTGGAGTTTTTCTTTTATCGCCCTTTCCATCCGCATAAGACCTATAAGAAACTGATTTTCTACCAATTCTCCTACTGCTCTAACCCTTCTGTTGGAAAGACTGTCTATATCGTCTCCTTCTTCCTCTCTTTCCCTAAGTCTTATCAATTCCTTTAAAATGGCTATCACGTCTTGCCTAGTAAGTACCCTTTGAGTAATTGGAATATCTAAGTTTAAACGTAGGTTGATTTTATAACGGCCTATTTCTGAAAGGTCATAAGTCTCAGGGTCAAAAAAGAGAGACCTAAAGTAAGCCTCTGCCACTTCATAACTTACAGGGCTTGAAGGACGCATTTTTCTATAGATTTCGATAAGAGCCTCTTCCCTGTTTTTTGCTTTATCACTTTTTAAAGCCTCTCTCACAGAAGAAGTATAGTAATGAGGATCTATAAAAAGAACTTTTACCTCGTTTATACCTTTCTCTCTAAGTAAATCTAATTTTTCCTTAGTTATTTCCTGGTTGGTCTCTAAAAGAACCTCACCAGTACCTGCTGGGTCTACCACATCTTTAGCACAAATCTTACCTATCAGGGCTTCGTCAGTCAATTTTATAGAGGTAATACCTAACCTTTTTAGTTTTTTTATCAACCCTGCGGTAATAACCTTGCCTTTTTTTAAGATAACCTCTCCGGTCTCTGGATTAACGATATCAAAATCTGCTTTTTGGCCTGCTAAAAGTTCGTAATCTAAAACTCTTTCTACACCTTCCTCTAAGATTAAGTAAGTCTCTGTAGGATAAAAGATAGATAAAATTTCTTCCTCAGTCATTCCCATAGCCTTAAGAAAAACAGTAGCTAAAATGTTTTTTCTTTTGTCTATTCTTACAAAAAATCTCCCTTTATAATCATAAATAAAGTCTAACCAAGACCCTTTAACCGGAATAACTCTTGCAATATAGGTTAACCTACCTGCTTTAGCATGAGTTTTTTCTTTTTCAAAGACAACACCAGGAGAACGCTGAAGTTGATTGACAATAGCACGTTCTGTCCCATTTATGATAAACCTTCCGTCTTCAGTCATCAAAGGAATGGTGCCAAAATATACCTCTTGCTCTTTAACATCTTTAATACTCTTTATACCAGTTTCTGGGTCTAAGTCATAGGTTACCAACCTTACCTTTAATTTCATCGGAGCTTCATAGGTTAAACCTTTATCTTTAGCCTCTTCCGGGGTATATTCTGGTTCTAAAATTTTATAATCTATATATTCTAAAACCGCTGTCTCAGAGTAATCTCTTATCGGAAATACTGATTTAAAACACCTATGAATACCTACGTCTAGTCTGTTTTCTGGAGGGGTTTTGGCCTGTAAAAACTTCTCATAGGATTCCTTAGGTATTTTTAAAAGATTAGGTACTTCTTGGATCTGTTTTGTTTTAGCAAAACTTTTACGAATAGATACATTCCTTTGGTTGTTTAGCATTTTTATGATCCCCTCCCCGGATTTTTATAAATGACAAAAAGGGTTTCCCCAAAAATAGGGGAAACCCTTTGAAAAAGTAGATTTTAGAAAATAAAGTTTTAAACTATGCAAGGCTTACTTGATTTCTACTTTGGCACCTACTTCTTCTAATTTTTTCTTAATCTCTTCTGCTTCGTTCTTGCTAACGCCAGTTTTTACTGGCTTGGGCGCACTTTCAACTAAATCCTTAGCCTCTTTTAACCCTAATCCTGTAATTTCCCTTACCACCTTGATTACATTAATCTTGTTGGCACCAGCTTCAGTCAAAATTACATCAAATTCTGTTTTTTCCTCAGCTGGAGCAGCTTCAGCAGAAGCACCAGCCACAGCACCCACAGCTGCCACAGCTGCCACAGGAGCAGCCGCAGTTACACCAAACTTCTCCTCCAACTCTTTGATGAATTGAGAAAGTTCTAAAACAGTCATGTTGGCGATAAACTCGATGACTTCCTCTTTGGTTACTGGCATTTCCTAATCCCTCCTTTTGCTTTTTTTCTATTTTTAAATTTTACTCACCTTTTGCCTTCTTTTCTTCAATAGCCTTAAGCACATAAAGGAAATTCCTGATAATAGCCGCCAACACTCCAACAAAGTTGGACACTGGAGCCTGTATAGTACCAAGAACCTGAGCCAACAAAACCTCTCTTGGAGGAAGTTTAACTAAATCTTCAATGTATTCAGGTTTATAACCTTTGCCCTGTATTACAAAACCTTTTATTTGTAAAGATGGATGTTTTTTTACAAAATCGTTTAAAACCTTAGCAATCTCTACCGGGTCTTGATATGCAAAAACCAAAGCTGTAGGCCCTTCGATATAATCGTTTATAGGTTTAAAATCTGTATTTTCAGAGGCAATCCTGATAAGTGTATTTTTAATAACCCTAAATTCGCCTCCCTTTTCCCTGATAAGTTTTCTTATTTCATTGCTCTCAGCTACCGTAAATCCTTTAAAAGAAGTTACAAAAACCCCCTGCGACTTAACAAATTTCTCTTTTACATCTTTAATGATTTCTGCCTTACGAGCTCGGGTAAGCAATTCTATACCTCCTTAAAAAATTTAAACACCTGAAAGGGTACCCTTTCGCCTATAGTAGGCTGAGGAAGCTTCCTCATTTAAGCCAAAATGGCACCTACTAATCTTTGGCCCCAAGAGATACCCTGCTCTTGAAGGACCTCAAGGGGCACAAACCTCTAAATTAATCTCCAGAATATCTCTGGATTAAATTTTTTACCTCGTTAGGGTCAACCTTAATGCCAGGGCCCATCGTAGTAGAGATAGCAATACTCTTTATATATTGTCCCTTGGCTGCAGGAGGCTTAGCCTTTAATAAAGCTTCAAAAAATGCAGCCATGTTTTCCAAAATTTTCTTTTCACCAAAAGAAACCTTACCTACAGGAACATGAACCACCGCACCTCTATCTACCTTAAAATCAACCTTACCTGCCTTAATGTCTTTTACCGCTTTAGCCACATCAAAAGTTACTGTCCCTGTCTTAGAGCTTGGCATAAGACCTCTTGGCCCTAAGATTTTACCTAACTTACTAACAGCAGGCATCATATCTGGAGTAGCTATTACTTTATCGAACTCAAGCCAATTTTCTTTTTGAATTTTTTCAATAAGATCTTCGTCACCTACATAATCTGCACCAGCCTCTAAAGCTTCTTTAGCTTTATCTCCTTTAGCAAAAACTAATACCCGAGGTGTTTTTCCTGTTCCATGAGGCAAAACCACAGACCCTCTAACCATTTGGTCTGCATGCCTTGGGTCAACTCCCAATTTTACCGCCACCTCTACCGTTTCATCAAAATTAGCATAAGCTGTATCTAAAGCAAGTTTAACCGCCTCTTCAAAGGTATATTTTTTCGTTCTATCAACTTTAGCCAAAGCCTCTCTATACTTCTTACCATGCTTAGCCATACCACCTCTCCTTAATCTACGATTTGAACTCCCATACTTCTGGCTGTGCCTTCTATAGTCCTAATAGCAGCCTCTAAAGATGCTGCCGTAAGATCTTTCATCTTCATTTTAGCTATCTCTTCTAACTGTTTACGAGTAATCTTACCTACTATCTCCTTACCAGGAGCATGAGCTCCTGTTTCGATACCGATCGCTTTTTTAATAAGCACCGAAGCAGGCGGAGTCTTCAACTCAAAAGTAAAAGAACGGTCTGCATAAACAGTAATCACCACAGGAATAATATAACCTTCCTGTCCGCGGGTCTTTTCGTTAAACGCCTTAACAAACTCCATGATATTAACACCATGCTGACCCAACGCCGGACCAACAGGTGGTGCCGGAGTAGCTTGACCTGCAGGAAGTTGTAATTTTATTTGTGCTATTACTTTTTTAGCCATACCTCTCTATCCCCCTTAAATCTTCTGTAAATAAGCAAACTCTATTTCTACAGGAGTCTCTCTTCCAAATATACTTACCAGCACCTTAACCTTACCTTTGTCAGGCTTAACCTCATCTACCACCCCTATAAAGTTGGCAAAAGGCCCTTCCGTAATCCTAACTCTATCACCTTGAGTAAATTGATAACGAGGTTTAGGCTTTATTTCTTCTACTACCAACTGAGAAATAAGCTTTTCAACCTCTTCGGTTCTAAAAACATAAAGCCTATCCCCACCTATCACATCAAGAACACCTTCAAGCCTCTTTATCTCTTCTTTTAACTCTTCATCTATTTCACCTAGCATCAAAAAGTATCCAGAATAAAAAAACTTAACAAATTGCTTCTCCGGAGAAAAAGTAACCTCTATCTCCTTTGAAGGAGGTACAAAAAAGCGTTCTACCTTATTAGACATTCCCTTGCGGGACAAAAGTTCTTCTACCATAGCTTTAACCTTTTCTTCCCACCCAGACCAAACCTGTACTGAATACCAAACTTTAGCCACCTTACCTCACCAAAATAGAGATTATGAAGTTATATATTATATCCAAAATTCCTAAATATGCACCTATAAAAAGACTAAAAATCACCACCATCAACGTTCCCATAAAAACCTGTTTCTTAGGAGCCCACGTAATCTTTTTAGCTTCTATTTTAACCTCTTTTAAAAATCTTACCACCCTATCTTTAAAATTTTCTTTGTTTAAATCTTGATCTTTTAAAGCCATAAAAACCCTATCCTAAAAAATAAAAAATGGCAGGCCAGGAGGGACTTGAACCCCCAACCTTCGGATTTGGAGTCCGATGCTCTGCCAAGTTGAGCTACTGGCCTACCATTATTTTTTCACTTCCTTATGTATAGTATGTCTTCTATCCCAAGGACAATACTTTTTAAGCTCTAACCTATCAGGCGTATTTCTTCTGTTTTTGGTAGTAGTATAATTAATTCTTTTACATTCCGTGCACTGTAAATGAATAATTACCCTTGCCTCTCCCTTTTTAGCCATCTTTAAAAACCCCTATATTACTTTTACTCTATTATTTTAGTTACTACACCAGCACCAACAGTCCTTCCACCTTCTCTAATCGCAAACCTCAAACCCTCTTCCAACGCAACAGGCTTGATTAACTCAACCTCTAACTCCACATTGTCTCCTGGCATCACCATCTCAACCCCATCCGGTAACTTAACCACTCCTGTCACATCCGTTGTCCTAAAATAAAACTGAGGCCTATAACCATTAAAAAACGGTGTATGCCTTCCCCCCTCCTCCTTCTTCAACACATATACCTCTGCCTTAAACTTAGTATGTGGCTTAATAGTACCAGGCTTCGCCAAAACCTGACCCCTCTCTACCTCATCCTTACCCACTCCTCTCAACAACACCCCTATATTATCTCCTGGCAACGCCTCATCCAATATCTTCCTAAACATCTCCAAACTAGTCGCTACCGTCTTTATCGTAGGCCTAAGTCCTACTATCTCTACCTCCTCTCCAGGCCTAAGCACACCCCTCTCCACCTTACCTGTTACCACCGTACCTCTTCCAGATATACTAAACACGTCCTCTATAGGCATCAAAAACGGCTTATCCACATCCCTAACAGGCTCAGGTATATATTCATCCATCGCCTTCATCAACTCCCATATCCTACCACACCACTCACATTCCTCCTTACCACATCCACACTCAAGCGCCTTCAACGCACTACCCCTAATCACCGGTACCTCATCCCCTGGAAATCCATACTTGCTAAGTAACTCCCTAACCTCTAACTCCACCAAATCCAATAACTCTGCATCATCTACCATGTCTACCTTGTTCATAAATACCACCATCGCTGGAACGTTAACCTGCCTTGCAAGCAATACATGCTCCCTTGTCTGAGGCATTGGACCATCGGTAGCTGCCACAACCAATATAGATCCATCCATCTGCGCCGCACCAGTTATCATGTTCTTTATGTAGTCTGCGTGCCCAGGACAGTCTATATGGGCATAGTGCCTCTTATCACTCTCATACTCAACATGGGCAAGCTGAATCGTTATACCCCTTGCCTTCTCCTCAGGTGCCTTGTCTATCTGATCAAAAGGAATCCACTGCGCATATCCCTTCGTAGACAATACCCTTGTTATAGCACTGGTTAATGTGGTCTTACCATGGTCTATGTGCCCAATCGTCCCCACGTTTAAATGCGGCTTCTTCCTCTCAAACTTTTGCTTAGCCATCTTCCCTTCCTCCTATCCTAAAATAGGTTTAAAAACTGGAGCCCACGACCGGACTCGAACCGGTGACCTCTTCCTTACCAAGGAAGTGCTCTACCTCCTGAGCTACGTGGGCACCCAAACTTTTTTTCACGAGCGGGCGACGGGACTCGAACCCGCAACCCTCAGCTTGGAAGGCTGATGCTCTACCACTTGAGCTACGCCCGCTTTATTCTCTAAAAATAAACAAAAGTGGAGGGGGGAGGATTTGAACCTCCGAAGGCGAAAGCCACCGGGTTTACAGCCCGGCCCCTTTGGCCGCTCGGGTACCCCTCCTTGTTTTTAGTCTCTATAAAATTAACTTAATTTTACATTTTGTCAAGAGAACAAAACACTATTGAGACATCTTTTGATTTATGTCTTTATAGTATAAATCAAACATAACTGCGGTTGTTCTAAAGGCTAAATGAGCAAATTTAGAATAAGCCACCCCTAAAAATAAGATAAATACCGCAACCAAATGAGCTAAATAAACTAAAGATACTATAGATTCTAAAGAAGGTATACTCCGTACCACCTCTATGCCAAAACCAGTTAAACCAATGATTAAAATAAGATTGATCAAGAAACTGTCAGCATAGCTTGTCTTTACACTTTTTTCAGCCTCAGCCTTGCCTCTTCCCACCATTATAGCTATGATGGAATAAAGAAGCAAGAGACCTCCAAAATTGCCTAACCATTTAACAGGATGAGTAAGAGGATTCCATGGAGTATGGAAACCTAAAACGTCAGCCATAAAGAAAACAATCGCTGTGGTAATGGCTAAAATAATGAAGGCATAAACCAACAACATATGAGGATTAGCCCTCCAGTGGTTAGAATTACACTTTTTAAACCTCGCATGAGATAAAATCTCTACTATAGCAGGGATAAAGTAATTTTTTAAAATAGTCCACATCCCATACCTATAGGCCTGAGGTATCTTATACGTATCCACATAGGCATTCCATACTTTGTTTATCGCAGAAGCAAGCATTATCACCACAAATGCCGCAAGAGGTAAAAACACCACATCTATCATCAAAACCCTTGCCGGCAAATGAAAAATCCAGATATCATAAGTAGGACCACCGTAAGGGAAGGAGTTGGCATCAAAAAAGTTGGGAAGTCCCTGGAAGGTAGCTAAAGTTGCTAAAAGAATAAAAAACAAAGCAATAGCAGGTAAAACCAAAATACCCCAGCTGTTGTTATAAAAGGTATGCAAAAACTTTAAAGGCACTGTTTCTTTAATCACCAACAACCTTAAAGCTCCTAAAACATCTCCTGGCTGAGCCTCTCTTGGACAATATTTACTACAATCACCACATTGATGACACAACCAAACCGCAGGGTCATTTAAAAGTTTCTCCTTAAAACCCCATTGAGCAAGGATCATCTGTTTCCGAGGGAAAGGAGCCTCTTCTGGAGAAAGAGGACATACAGTAGCACATGTAGCACATTGATAGCATTTTTTAACAGTATCACCACCTATTTCCTGTAGCTCTTGAATGGCCTTTAAATCTGGGTCTACTTTTAAAATGCCATTACTCATAGTCTATCCTCCTTACCAGCCTTTAAATGGGTTTTCACCAAATCCTTTAATTTCTTCAGCAAATTTTTGCATCTTATCTACTACTAAATCTACCTCATCTATCGCCACCGTATGTATTGTAACCCTTTCTGGTTCTAATGCAAGTTGCTGCAACGTTTCAGCTACGTTTTCCATACGTCTGTTAGCAAGTTCACTACCCTTTATAAAGTGGCACTGATAGTTTTCACCATATTTACAACCTAAAAGAAGAATACCATCGTACCCTTTACTCATAGAATCTTTTATAAAAGCTACGTTAACCGCTCCTAAACATCTTACAGGAATGATCCTAAAGGCTACAGGGATGGACTTTTTATTGTAAGCAACCATGTCTAAAGCTGGTAAGGCGTCGTTTTCACAAACAAAAGCCATAAGCCTGTACTGTTCGTATCCCTGTTCAGGCATCTCTGTAGCCTTAATCATAGTAGAAATCATATCGATAGAATAATCCTTAAAGTTAATAATTCTTTGAGGACAAGCACCAAAACAAGTTCCACAACGACGGCACCTAGTAATATTAGGAAGAGGGTTTCCTTTCTCATCTTCATTTAAAGCACCAAAAGGACACTCCTCAGTACACCTTTTACATTGAGTACACATCTTTAAATCCCATTCAGGATAAGCATAATCCCATGTCCTTGGATGCACTGCATGACCTTCTTCAATAGCAATTAAGCATTGAATAGCCTTCAAAGCTGCTCCCTTAGCATCCTCTATCGCCTGTTGAATGGTCATAGGTTGATGAATAGCCCCTGCTGCATAAATTCCTGTTCTTCTGGTTTCATAAGGGAAACAAATGAAGTTTGAGTCTGCATACCCATAAAAAAGTTCAAGTTCAGGTAATCCTGGCCCTTGCCTGTATTCTAAATTAAGTACAGACTCTTCAGCTGTAACTGGAACCATTCCTGTAGCTAATACTACCAAGTCAACTTCAAGCTCAATTTTTTCTCCTAATAAGGTCTCATCTACCAACACCTTAACCTTACCGTTTTCTCCCTCAGTGACAGAAACTACCTTACCTTTGGTTAAAAACACCCCTGGGTCGTCTTGTAAAGTTTTATAAAAGTTCTCAAAAATACCTATAGTTCTCATATGATCATAAACAATAAAAGCTTTAGCTTCTGGGTCTACCTCTCTTACATACTGAGCCTGCTTAAGAGAAGCTAAACAACAGAAACCAGAACAGTAAGGAAGATGATTTTCATCTCTTTGACCAGCACACTGAATAAAAAGAACACTCTTTATCGGAGCACCATCTGAAGGTCTTACCAAAGCTCCATTCTTAGCCATCTCTTCAAACTTAACGTTAGTCACCACGTTTGGAATAACTCCGTAACCTAAATCTGTAAGCTTGCTCGCATCATATGGTTTGAAACCAGCTGCTAAAACTATAGAACCTATCTTTATCTCCTCCTCTTTCCCACCCTGTTTTATCTTTACCTGGAATAAACCAGGAGCACCTGAAATGTTGGTTACAACCGCACCTTTATATACTTTTATCTTATCGTTTGCTTCTACCTGTGCAATAAGGTCATTTACTATAGGAGGAACCAACTTTTGAAACGGAGGGTTCACCTCACAATGAGCTTTCATCTTTGCTACAAAACCACCAAGTTCTTTTTCCTTTTCTACCAAAACCACCTCATAACCTGCTTTAGCTGCCTCTAAAGCAGCAGTTAAACCAGCAACACCACCTCCTATAACTAAAATAACCTTAGAGATTTCCTCCTCAGGCTTAAAAGGCTCTGGCTTTTTGTAAGTTTGAAGTTTAGCTACACTCATTCTTACATAGTCTTTAGCTAAAGCCATCAGTTCGTCTTTAAAAGTAACCCCACTAACATATTCAGCGGTATCTTCTAGTATCTCTCCGTTTTCTCCTACCAAAAATCTACTCCAAACTACCCCTTCTCTTAAACTTACCCTATCAACCGCTACTTGATCAAAGGAAAAAACATCATAGTTTACCCTTTGAGAACAAGCACATATAGAAACAGCATCTAACCCATCTTGAGCTATTTTTTCTTCGATAAAAGCTCTACCTTCCTTAGAACACAGAAATTCTTTTGTATAGACAACCGCAGCACCTTGGTCTTTAGCTGCATTTTCTAAATCCGCCAATTCCAAACGATCACCTATATTACAAGAAGAGCATATAAAAACTCCTATTTTTTCCATTTTTTACCCCCTTTTTATAATTTGAATAGCTTTTAAAGCTGCACCAGTAGCAGTCTCATTAGAAGTCATGACATCTAAAGGCATCTTTGCACAACCACAACTTATAATTCCTTCATCCTCAACCACAAATCCATTTTGATCGATCTTTATACCCTTAATTTCCGCAGAAGCTAAACTCGGTTGCATTCCTAAAGCTAATACCACCAAATCAACCTTTTGACTAACCTTTTTACCAGAAAGGGTATCCTCAGCAGTAACTATCAAATCTTTAGTTTCAGGATCCTCCTCTATTTTAGCTACCTTACCCTTTATAAAATTAATCTTAGCCTCAGCTTCAGCTTTCTTTAGAAATTTCTCATATCTACCAGGGGTTCTAAGGTCTATATAAAAGATATAAGATTCTGCCTTAGGGTCTTGTTCTGCCAAATAAAGACTATGTTTTAATGATGCCAAACAACAGATGTAAGAACAGAAAGGCAAATGATTTTCATCACGAGAACCGGCACACTGAACAAAAGCCACCTTTTTAGGTGGTTGGTTATCAGAAGGCCTTACAATCTTTCCTTGTGTAGGTCCCCAAGGAGAAGCCATTCTTTCCATTTGCATATTAGTGATTACATTTGCATATTTCCCATAACCTAAATTATCAAGCTTGGTAGCATCATAAGGCTTCCAACCGGTAGCCCAGATTATAGCACCTACATTTAATTCTAAAATCTCTTCTTTCATTTCTGGATCTATAGCATTATATTTACAAGCTGCCATAATCCTTTCTAAATCCCCAGGGGCCAAAGCGTCTTTATCTAATACATATTTCATAGGAAAAGCTACAGGATGAGGAAGATAGATGGCCTTTGTTTTAGAAAGGCCAAAGTCAAAGTCACTTACCCTCTCTCCTTCACAAACCTTCTCACACTCTCCACAGGCAGTACAGTTATTATTCACATACCTTGGATATATTTTGATTTTAACATTATAATTCCCAGGTGTCCCACTTACCTCTAGAACCTCTGCCATTGTATATACTTTAATCCTGGGATTACTTTTAATCCTCCTATAGTTAATCTCTAAACCACAAGTAGGAGGACACAACTTAGGAAAATAATACCTAAGTTGAGCTACCCTTCCACCTAAGGTAGGTTGTTTTTCTACTAAAATAACTTCAGCTCCAACCTCTGCTGCCTCTACCACAGCGGTTACTCCACTTATACCACCACCTACCACCAATATAGGTTTACTCATATTATAACCCCCTAAACACTTTTTCAGAATAAAGCCCTTTTCCCTAAAGGGCTTTATTCTGAAAAAATAAAAAAGAGGGGGACTAAGCCCCCTCCCTTACTACTATTTAATTATTTTACGGTCCAAGTGGATCAGGAATGATCTGGACGTAAGGATAGGTTTCTAAAGTCCATTCCTTAGTTTCAGGATCCCAGCTGGAAAGGGTGAAACATCTCCAGTTAGCATCATCAAGAGAAGGAAAGTCAGTTCTGTAGAAGTAACCAGGATAACGAGTCTCTTCACGGAAAAGGATGTGCAAGAGGTGAGCCTCAGCAGTCCATACACGGTGCCTGTTTTCCCAAGCTCTCATAAGTTCATGTAAGTCTCTGGCTGCAGCATATTCCATGTCTTCTTTAAGCATTCTGAGAAGGTCAAGACCTCTCTCGAGCATGACCTTGTTGGTCTTGTAGAAAGTAGAGGCACCAGCCACATATTCGTCCATAAGCTTCATAAGCCTGGCCTGGATGTGACGAGGAATGAGATAGTTGGGATTGATTTCATAGTGGGTAGAAGCATTCTTAAATTCTTCAAACCTATACCAAGGACCATAGATTTCTTTCTTTAACTCTTCAGCGGTTTCCTTGATGGTAGGTGTATAGTCTTTATTGTCGAGGCAGTATTGGACCATAGCCTTGGCTGCAATACGTCCCTCTACATGAGAACCAGAGGAAAATTTATGTCCAGAAGCTCCAACGGTGTCACCAGCACAGAAAAGACCTTTTATAGTAGTCATCCTGTTGTAAAGACCGATTTCTTTCCAAGGAGCCTTATATTCTTCAGGTACCCAATCTTCATTAGGACCACATACCCAAGCACCAGCGCAACCAGCGTGGCTACCAAGGAGATAAGGCTCGGTAGGCATAATTTCAGAAGGTACTTTTTCAGGCTCGATGTTCAAACAAGCCCACAATCCAGCCTGAGTTACACACATATCTAAGAAGTCTTCCCAAGCCTCAGCAATGAGATGTTTAAACTCTTTCTTGTCCATCTTTTCAGCGGCTTCCTGAAGAGCCCATTCAGTGTGCATATAAATAGGACCACGACCCTGTTCCATTTCAATAAGCATTGCATGGTTTCTCAAACAGGTACCGATGTGAGAAGCTTCTCCATAAGGAGCAAACTTCTTGAGTTCATCTTTATGTTTGGCTACATAGTCTTCACCAAAGGCGTTGGTTGCCCTAGCTTTAAAGAGCAAGAACCAAGCACCAACAGGACCATAACCATCTTTAAAACGAGCAGGGATAAACCTGTTTTCCATAAGAACAAGCTTAGCACCACTCATTGCACACATAGCATAACCAGTTCCAGGGTTCCATACAGGATACCAAGCACGGCCCTTACCTTCATCTATAGACCTTGGACGGAAAATGTTAACCGCACCACCGGTAGCAAGAAGAGTAGCCTTAGCCTTAATGATATAGATTTTATTTTCTCTGACAGAAAATCCTACAGCACCAGCACAACGACCCTTATCATTAGCATCTAATAAAGGTCTTACGATAAAGCATCTTTCAATGATCTCAGCCTTATCATAGCTGGCAAGAGCATTTTTAGCAGCCTCAGCCACGATAACCTTATAAGACTCTCCATTAATCATGATCTGCCAACGGCCAGAACGAACAGGCTGAGCACCATTCTTTAGTGTTAACCCCTTAGCCTTAGCTTCAGCTCCGTCTAACGTTTTACCAGTGTTAGGATCTTTTTTCCAGATAGGAAGACCCCATTCTTCAAAACAATGAACAGTATCATCTACATGACGACCAACATCAAAAACTAAGTCTTCACGTACAATACCCATCAAGTCACAACGGACCATTCTTACATAATCATCAGGCTTGTTTTCTCCTATATAGGTGTTGATAGCAGAAAGACCCATAGCTACAGCACCAGACCTTTCCATAGCAGCCTTATCGCAAAGAAGAATCCTTAAACCATGAGGCTTGGCCCACTGAACGGCCTCCACAGCAGCACCACATGCAGCCATTCCACCACCAACAATCAAAATATCTGTCTCTTTTTCTACTATTTCAGGTTCTGCACAAGCCAAACCAGGGTTATAAAACCAAATCTTAGGCATAGTTGCCACCTCCTTTTATTTTTAAAATTTTTTAAATTTTTTAGTATTTTGCAACCTTACCAAGAGCACCAACTTCAAATTTCTTATTAAGAACGGCTTCAGGCTTCTTAGGTTCTATTCCATCAGCTGCCTGAGTAAAAAGCTGGTTGGTACTAAGTTTAGATGGATCAGGAGCAGGTTTCCCAACCGTAGGATCAGCAGAACCTTCAGGTGTGGTTCTGATAGGGAACTTAAACCTTAATACAACACCGTTTCTAAACTTGATGGTCCACATAATGTCAGTAGTACCACGCATAGGTTGGCAAGTTCCGTGTAATGGAGCAAAATCGGCATAATGCCTGATAGCTATAGCACCTTGAGGACAGCTTTTTACACAGCTATAACACTCCCAGCACTGATCAGGCTCCTGGTTGTAAGCCTTCATAGCCTCAGGGTCAAGAATCATAAGGTCATTAGGACAAATGTACATACAAACTGTCCTGTCACCACCCTTGCAACCGTCACACTTTTCAGGGTTCACATAACTTGGCATAGCCAACCTCCTTTTTGGTTTTATTCTTATAAACTTTTATATCTTTATAAACAACTTTAATAAAAAGTCAACTCTAGAAAATAAGCAAAAATTTTTAAAAATATCTTAAAAACTTCATTAATCTTTTTTTATCTTTTTATTTCTTTTGCTATCTTTTTAAAGAACAATGGGGAAAGGATGTCCACCTTTCCCCATACACCTTATTTACTCAATTTCTATTTCAGGAGCAGGAAGGTATTCGGCTTCTTTAGCAGCTAACTCTTTAATCTTACCGATGTTAGCTAAAACTGCCTTCACCACTTCTTCTCCTAAGCTCTTCTGATTAACTATCTCTTCAAAAAGCGCTCTTTTGAAAGCTACAGGAGTATCGGTTATACAGGCACGAGAGTCGATTCGTGCAGTTTCAAAGGCTTTCAAGATCTCATTTTTTACCTCTTCACCTACCTTTACTCTAAGAACCTTCAGCTCTCCACCAAAAACACTCTCTATATTGGCCTCTACAGGAGTGCCCTTAAGTTTTGCCAACCTGTAATCATCTAAAAATACTTCTAAAATGTATTCCATGTTTTCACCCCCTATGTTTTTAAAAGTTTTAACTAATCAAGGTCAGGAACATCAACTTCTAAAGTCTCTTCTTTATATTGTACGTATTTTTCGTTAACAAAAGGATAATCAAACTTCTTCCACCATTTAACGATAGTCTTAAATATCTCAGGCCTCATGATAATGGCTGGAGGCTGAACACCCTCAGCAACCAAACCTCTTATCAAGCTACCACTTAGCTTTTGTTTTTCTTTGTCGTGGCCACAACTTTCACTGTAAGCCATTTCCTTACATTTTGGACAATACCAGAATTCCCTCATGTTTTGAGGCCTAATCTGCAAGCCACCCTCAACCTCTGTAGGAGGCTTGTCAAAACCATAGCTAGGAATACCCTTAAGCCATAGGATCTGGGTAGCAAATGTATCATAGTATTCACCTACAGCTGCATGGTCTCTACCAAACATATGGTGAGTACAACCCATGTTTTGCCTGATGATACCATGGAGCAAACTTTCTAAGGGGTTACCATATCTCATATCCCAAAGGGTAAAGGAAACAAGATGCCTGTTAGGCTTGATATAACCTGCCTTATTCACCATGTCATGAGCTTCTAAGATAGCCTCATCAGGATAGTCTCCTCTTCTTTTAACACCAATAATAGCATTTACCAAAATACCATGACAAGGCTCCACATCACCGGTAAAAGCAGCTGCCTTCATAAGCATCTCGTGTCCAACATGAGGCACGTTTCTTGTTTGGTGAGCGATCACAGTTCTCCAACCTCTTTCGTCAAAAATCTCTCTACACTTTCTTGGAGGAATCCAAAATCTGTCGAAAGGAGGTTTAAAAATAGGCTCGTTAATGATGGTATACTTTCCAGCCAAAATGATAGGCTGATGACTTCTGTAAATAACCCAACCAGGATGTTTATCATCAAACTTTTCTCTCACTACCTCAGGATTTTTTTCAGGAGTACCAAAAGTTCTGTCTGCAAGTTCAGCAGGGTCGATTTCATAAATTTCTTCGATGTCTAAGATTGCAAAAGGCTTACCTTTAAGCCTGAGAAGCAATCTATCTCCAGCATCAACCCCAAGTTTCTGATAATCTTCTTTGGAAATGTCAAAAAGAATAGGATAAGGGAAAATCCAACCACTTAACAACCTTCTTTTTGAAAGAACAGACTCTAACTCAGCAGAGGTCATAGAACCTTCTACAGGGCTAAAAAATCCATAACAGACAGACATAATCTCACGATAAACGTTTCTGACAGGTGTGCCTCTTTTGTAGTGCAAGGTAGGCTTGATGTCATAAACAGCCCCTGCCTTTTCACAAGCCTGGACGATCTTCTTAGCTGCTTTTTTGTCTTTAAGAACTCTTTCTACCAACCGTCCACCATGAGGCATAGGCCTGTTAAAATAAAGCTCCATAGTAACCCTCCTTTCAGTTGAATTATTTTACCTACATTAGTTAAACCTACATTATTTAATTATTTTCAAATTATTAAACAATTAAGGATTAAAGTCAATAGAATTAAAAGGCGTTTAACATGTTTTTTAGTTTAATATGAGCAAATATTTTTATTAAATATCTTTTTTTTTAATTTTTTAAAAATTTTCTTTCATTTTTTTTTGTTTTAGAAATTATGATTGTCAAAAAGAGGTTTATGCTTTATAATTCCACAAAAAGTGTAAAAAGTAAGATGATTGTCGAAGAAATCAAAAAAGAACTCCTTTTAATAGAAGAAGCTCTAAAGAATTTTCTTAGTTCTCAAGTACCGTTTATCAATCAAGTAAGTGAGTATATTCTCTTTGCAGGTGGGAAAAGGATAAGACCTCTTCTTACCGTAATCTGTGCTAAACTTTTCTCTCCTTCTGTTTCTGAGGTTTTATATCGGTCTTCTATTCTTTTTGAATATTTACATGCAGCAACCCTTCTTCACGATGACGTAGTAGATTCAGCAGAGTTTAGAAGGGGAAGAAAGGCTGCAAGAAATCTTTGGGGCAATCAAGCTACCATTTTAGTAGGTGATTACCTTTATGCTAAGGCTTTAAAACTTGCCAGTGAATTAAGAAACCCTGAGATTATGGAAATTATTACTGAAACCACCCTTATCATGAGTGAAGGAGAGGTCCTTCAGCTCTTAAATCTTTATCAAACAAACCTTTCGGAAGAATTTTATGAAGAAATTATTTTCAGAAAAACTGCAGCTCTTATCTCTGCTTGTTGTGAAGTAGGAGCGATCTTAGGAGGAGCTTCTAACAAGGAACGAGAAAAACTAAAAATTTTTGGGAAGTATTTAGGTTTATCTTTCCAAATCATAGATGACCTTTTAGACTACTTAAGCACTGAAACAGGAAAAGACTTGGGAAGAGATTTTAAGGAAGGAAAAATCACCTTACCGGTAATCTATGCTTTAAAGCAAGCCTCAGAGGCGGATCAGAAAAGGCTTTTAGAGTTGTTAAATCTCCCTGAGCCTAAGGAGGAATTTTTCGAAGAAGCTAAAAACCTTATAGAGAAAAATCAAGGATTTAAGCTTGCCCAAGAAAAAGCTTTATCCTATATAAATAAAGCTAAAGATACCCTAAATGGATTACCAGAAAATATTTACAAACAAATGCTCCTTTTCATTACAGATTATCTAACTAACAGAAAAAAGTAAAGGGTTATGAATAAAATCAAACTTTTGGTTTTAGATTGTGATGGAGTGCTTTTTGATTCAAAACAGGCCAATACTTATTTCTATAACTATATCCTTGAAAGGGTCGGAAGACCTCCTATGAGTCCTGAAGAGATAGAATTTATCCATATGCATTCAGTCAACGAATGTTTAGCCTATCTTTTCAGAAACATGCCAGACAAACTTGATTTAGCTAAAAATATCCAAAAAGAGGTTTCTTATTCCCTTTTTTTTGACTATTTAGTTATGGAAAAAGGAGTAAAGGAATTTTTAAGTTGGGCCAAAAATTATTTATACATTGCTTTATGCACCAACCGTACTACTTCCACCTATCCTTTGTTATCTCACTTCAACCTTACCGATTATTTTGATTATGTTATGGATGCAAGCATCGTTCCCAAAAGCAACCCTCGAGCCCTTCTCCAGATTTTAGAACATTTTAAAACTTCTCCTAAGGAAACTTTATATGTAGGAGATTCTAAGGTAGATGAAGCCCTTTGTAAAGCCTGTAAAGTTTCCTTGGTAGCTTTTAAAAACCGAGCCCTTAACGCAGATTATTACGTAGAAAGCTTTGATGAACTTAAAGAATTACTGCTTTCCAAATTTTCCCTTTCCAAAAGGTCGTAAACCTTTTTAAATATTTTTACCAAAGGAGAAAATTTGGTTTTTTCTATAGGGTCTGGAAGGAGAACAAACAAATTTTTCTTAGCCCTGGTAAGTGCAACATAAAGTAAGTTCAAAAGCTCAAGCCGATTTTTAGCTTTTTCTAAATACCAGCCTAATCTACCTTCTTCAGGAAGCTCCGTTTTTTTCCCATAAAAAACTTTTCCGTTGTAAAATACCAACCTTAAGTCTGTAACGAACGTTTTTTCTTTCCAGAGTAATGGTAAAATCACCGTTTCAAACTCTAACCCTTTGGCTTTATGAATGGTTAAAATTTTTATGCAATCTTCCATCTCAGGGATGTCCATTTCATCTTCTGAATATTTTTCCCAGTATAATAAAAATTCTTCAAGACCTTCTCCTTTTCTGTCTAAATTAAAAACCACCGTCAAAAATTTATAAAGTGCTGTTATCTCTGTCGAAAATTTCTTTTCTATTTCTAAGTTTTTAACTATCTCTATACAGGTTTTATACAAAGAGGCATCTTTCTTTAGATCCAAAAGAGGCAATATCTGTGTTTCCCAAAACTCTTTTCTATGTTCTTTCAAAAACGCTACAAGCCTTAAATAAGATTTAGTTAAAATCCAATTTAGGTATTCTTCTAAAATTTCCTTTCCTTCAGGGAAAATAGCACTTGAAAGAAACCCTGCAAGAGCGACCTCGTCCTCTGGATAGGCTATAAACTTAAGTAAAGACGCTAAGGCGTTTACCACCAGCGACTCCTTTAAATGCAAAGAAGAGGTGGCTAATACATTAAAACCTTGAGAAATAAGAAAAGAAGAAAAATCTGCTACTTCCTCGTTTTTTAGCATCAAGATAGCTACATCCCTTAATTCTCCTTGAGATTTAAGCTCGTTTAAAATGTTGAGAACCTCTTCTTTTGCCTTTTCTATAGCCTTATTTTCGGATGATTCATCAATATTAAACCTTCGTATCTCAACTCTACTTTTATCTTCTCCTTGTTGTGTATTTGATGGATTTTGAAGGACATGCTTAAAATTGGTTTTAAACTCACTTATAAGGTTTTGAAGAACTTTATCCTTTTCCTCTCCTCGGTCTGATCCTCGGTCTGATTTAGAAAAAACAAGCTCTGTCAAAATTTCATGAATTATGTGGTCTTCGTTGAGTTTATTAAAAAATCGGTTGTTAAACTCTATTATTGTTTTACTACTACGATAGTTGTGGTCTAAAACTTCTTCTTTAACATTGTAAGAACGCAGAGTTAAATTTTGCGAAACCTCTTCAAAAAGTTTAGGATCTGCCCCTCTCCATTGGAAGATAGACTGTTTAGGATCTCCAGCACAGATTAAAAATCCCTGTTTACTTATTAAATCTTCTATGATAGGGTTCAACGCTTCCCACTGAAGCCGGTCCGTATCCTGAAACTCATCTATAATAACCCCTTTAAGGCTTCCAAGCTTGACATATACCCAAGGAAGAAGTCCATCTTCTTCTTTAAACAAAATATCTGCTATTTTTTCTTTCCAAAATCCTATAACAAGCTCTTTTTCTCGAAAAAAAGTCCTTTCTAGGAAGTCCTTTAAGATAGAATAAAATCCAAAATAGGTTTTTATTTCTCTATCTAATTCGTTATCATCATCCTTGTTTAAGCTATTCAAAAAGGTTAAAACCTCTTTATGATAAGTAAGTTTTTCCAGAAGTTTTTTTAATTCGGAAATTAGACTATTTTTAAAATTGAGCTTAAGAAATTCTTTCTCTGTAATTAGAATTTCCACAAAAGTTTCTAAAATTTTTTTTAACTCCTGGTCTTTTTCTGTTTGTTGGTAAAAATCGGTAAGAGCCTTTTCTATAAGCTCTTCTCTAAGATAGGTACTTACCCTGAAATCTGGCTCCAAACCTACCTCATACGAGATAGCCTTATATAAGGTTAGCAGAAAACTATCTATGGTCTTAACCTGAAGGTGGTCGTAATTTAAAAAAAGGTGATTTAGGATTTCTTTTGCTTTTTCAGGTGAGAGATTAAGCTGACAGCTTAAAGTTTTTCCTCTTTCTGTTTGTTTTATTATCTCTTTCAAAAACACTATTATCCTTTGTTTCATCTCAAAAGCAGCTTTGTTGGTAAAAGTGATCGCAAGAAATTTTTTGAGTGAATCCTTTCCTTCTTGAGAGATAAACTTAAGGTAGTTTAAGGCTAAATTATAAGTCTTTCCGCTTCCTGCACTGGCTTTGTATATGATAATATTAGGCTCTTTTGACTCCATCAAAATTTATTGTATTATAGATTTTATGAACCTTCAAGGAGGGAATAGATTTTTCTTTGAATTTTCTGGAGAAGAAGGTTTTCTTTCAGAAGAAGAGAGTTTTCATTTAATTAAAGTACTTAGAAAAAAACAAGGAGACAGACTTTTTCTAATAGACGGACAAGGCAAAGAGTTTGAGGCTGAAATTAAAGAGATTGTAAAAGACGGAAAAACTCTTAAAGCTAGGGTTCAAATCTTAAAACTTTTAAGAGAAGAAAAACCAAGGACACCTAAGGTTATCGGAATACTACCTGTTTTAAAAAAAGAAAAAACCGAGTGGCTGGTAGAAAAAGGTACAGAGCTTGGAGTAGATATTTTTGTCCCTTTTTACAGCAGATTTAGTGTGGCTAAACCTTCTAAAAATCTAATTCCCCGTCTTATAAATAAAGCGAAACAAGCGTTAAAACAATCGGGACGGCTATTTATGCCTGAGATATTGTCTCCGGTAGAATTAAAGGCTTTCTTAAAAGATTTTCCTTGGAAGGAAAGCCTTAAATTGGTAGGAGGTTTAGATTCTTCTCTTAAAGTAGAAGAGTTATGCATAAAACTTAAGGAAACCCACACCGTTGTATTTATAACCGGACCTGAAGGCGGTTTTGAAAAAACTGAGGAGGAGCTGCTATCTAAAGTTGGATTTCTATTCTTATCCCTTGGTCCGTATGTATTAAGAGCAGAAACTGCTTTCTTAGGGTTAGCAAGTGTTATCAGCTTTTTATCTCTATCTATGGATTAACCAGTTGAAAAAAAACTAAAATGTGGTTTTATAGAAAAAGGGGTAATTTTTTAAAGAGGGAGAGATTATGGGTGGACGCTCACGTAAATCTGTATTAAAGCAGAAACTGGCAAAATACTATAAAGAAAGGGAAAATCCGTTAGCTTTACTTGCTCTCCAAGACGAGATCATAAGACAAAATCAAGACAAATTAATGATTTTAGAAAAAAACTTAGAGGCTTTGAAAGAATTAGAAGAAAAAGTAGATAATAGACCCACCACGGTATCCAAACTTCACATCAGAAAAATCTCAAGCGAACAAGATAAAAAGTTTGCTAACCGTGCTTTTTATGAAGTTCTTTATCCTATTACTTTAGAATACAGGTTCATGCCACTCCAAGCCATCTTTATCTGGTATCTAAAAGCTTTAGAACTAGTCTATGGAGATAAACCTCCAAAGATTCATGTAAACAGACTACAAAAATGGATAAAATATTGGTTAACAAGCCTTACCCCTGAACAGGAACTTCAACTAAAGAGTGCGATCATCTCCTGGATACTTAACAGGTTCACCTAAAAAGAAATGCCTTTTTTAGGATTACTTTTTCTTTTAATCTTTTCTTTTTTCCCTGAAATAAGTTTTGGGTATAAAGTCTTTTTAATCAGCCTTCCTGATAATTATGGAGCCCTAAAAAAAGAAAAAATTTTCTATGTAGGGGCAGCAGAGCCTGCCTTTGGGTTAATTTTAGACCTTAAAACCCCTAAAAACCTTTATATTCTCCTTCCTAATGGGACAACAGAAAAACCTACTTTTTTAAAAACCGAATTTTTTGACCGTTCACTTAACACCAAAAGGGTAGGTTATAAATTCAAGTTTTCTCCCAGTAACGAAGGAGACCATCTTCTTTGTTTGGAAAGTGATTATACTTTGTTAAGAGACAAAACCGTAGGTAAATTTTTAGTCAAAACTCCATTTCATGTGGTAAAGGAAACCTATCAGAAAAACCTTTGTAACTTTGACTTAGAAATCAAACCTTATACCAGACCTTATGGGTTTAAAAAACATGGAGTTTTTTGGGGACAAGTTTGGTATCAAAACAAACCCTTATCCTCAGGTGAAGTAGAGGTTGAACACTTTTCTCCTGTGTTTTTACATGAAGAAGACCTTCCTAAAGACAGCTATGGCCAGATAAACTATCCTTATCTTAAAAATAAGGTTCGACTTTCAAAAAACGGATTTTTTGTAGTTTCCTTTGAGCACCCTGGATGGTGGGTCATAACTGTTAAGGTTCGTTCTGGAGAAAAGACCTATGGCAATCAAAAATATCCTCTTTATCTGATACATCATTTATGGATATACGTATTTTCTGACAAAAAAGAACAGAATACCTACGAATACTTTGAGCCTTATTCTAAGTAGTTTTTTCTTAACATTTAAGAGGTTTAAAATTTTCAAAAAAGGATTAAGTGTTAAAATAACACTTTAAAATCTATTTAGGGGGTGCTTTATGAAGGTTTACAGAGACGAGGATGTAAGTTTGGAGGTTTTAAAGGGAAAGACTATAGCAGTTTTAGGTTATGGGAGTCAAGGGCATGCTCATGCCTTAAATTTAAGAGATTCTGGTTTAAACGTGATAGTTGGGGTAAGAAAAGGTGGGAAAAGTTATGAAAGGGCTAAAAGAGATGGATTTGCACCTCTTTCAGTTAAAGAAGCTTGCGAGAAAGCTGACATCATCATGATCCTTCTCCCAGACCAAGACCAGCCATTGGTTTATAAAAACGAAATAGAGCCCGTATTAACTCCTAATAAAATGTTACTTTTTGCTCATGGATTTAACATCCATTACAACCAGATCGTTCCTCCGGCTGATGTGGATGTAGCTATGGTTGCACCTAAAGGTCCTGGGCACTTAGTTAGAAGAGAATTTACTAAAGGCGCAGGAGTTCCTTGCTTGGTAGCAGTTCACCAGGATGCCTCAGGGGAGGCTTTTCAAAAGGCTTTAGCCTATGCGAAAGGAATAGGAGGAACCAGAGCTGGGGTGATAGAAACTACTTTTAAAGAAGAAACTGAAACAGACCTTTTTGGGGAACAAGTGGTACTTTGCGGCGGAGTTACAGCACTTATTAAAGCAGCCTTTGAAACTCTGGTAGAGGCTGGATACCAGCCTGAAGTAGCTTATTTTGAATGCCTTCACGAACTTAAGCTTATCGTAGACTTAATTTATGAAGGAGGACTTTCTTTCATGAGATATTCTATCAGTGATACCGCTGAATACGGAGACCTTACCAGAGGTCCAAGGATCATCAATGAAGATGTAAGGTTTGAAATGAAAAGAATCCTTGAAGAGATTCAAACAGGTGAATTTGCAAGAGAGTGGATTCTTGAAAACCAAGCCGGAAGACCTGTATTAAACGCTCTCCGTAAAAGAGAAAAAGAACATCTGATAGAAGAGGTAGGAAAACAACTTCGTGCTATGATGCCTTGGATTAAAAAACCTGAAGAATAACAACTCTCTACTTCTCAGCCCCTAAGGAGACCCCTTAGGGGCTTTCAGTTTATCTTCTCTTCTGTTTTCTCTCCAAAAAAATCAATGCCATATTTTCTTTGTATGATGTAAGATTAAGTAAGAAGTTTCAAAATTTAACCTACAAAATATCAGTTTTATCTTGACTATTTTTTAATTTTTTATAAAAATTAAAAAATATACGTAAGTTTAAAAAGGGGGGTAGGAAATGTGTAAGTTTAAAAGGATACTAGTTGCACTTGATGGATCAGACGCAAGTAAACATGCCTTTGAAGAGGCGTTAACCTTCGCTAAGAACGAAGGTATAGAGCTTATGGCTGTAAGTGTTATCCCTCCTTATAAAGGGTTGGTGAGTTCTCTTTCTATCTTTGGACATGTTAGAGAGAATATCAAAAAAACATACATAAAAGCCTTGGAAGAGGCTAAAATGCTTGCTGAAGAAAACCAGATGGAGCTAAAAACCTTTTTAGAAGAAGGGAAACCTTGTGAAAAAGTGATAGAGGTAGCCATCAAAAACAACTGCGACCTTATAGTAACAGGACGTAGAGGAGCTACCAGTTTTGAAAAAATCCTTATAGGAAGTACCGCAGCTAAAATCATCAACGACAGTCCTATAGACGTACTTATAATACCCAGAAAAACTCTTTTAAAGATCCAAAAAATACTAGCAGCTACAGATGGGTCAATCCCTGGTAACAATGCAGTTAAACGGGCAGCAAAGATAGCTAAGGCGTATGGCGCTACCTTGGATATTGCTTCAGTCATCCAACTTCCTCCTGAAACTATCATAGGAGAAGAAGAACTTTTAGACATATTAAAAGAAGAACTTTCCGAACAATTAGCCCCAGTTATAAAGGAAATTGAGGGCTTAGGCCTAAAACCTCGGGTCTTTATAGAAAAGGGAGAACCCTATGCAGTTATCGTAAACATCATTAAAAATCTTGGGGCCACTCTACTTGCGATAGGAGCTGACGAAGAGACGGGGAAGAAACTTATCGGGAGTGCTGCTCAAAAAATAATTGCTAACTCCCCGGTACCTATTTTAGTCATTAAGAAAAACGGAGATTAGGGTCTAAATTTCCAAAAGAAGTATACTGGGGAAAGTAGGCAAGTTTTACTACGCCCATTGGGCCATTACGCTGTTTACCGATGATGATTTCAGCTATACCTTTTTCTGGGCTTTCTTTGTTATAAAACTCATCTCTGTAGATAAAAAGAATTACATCTGCGTCTTGCTCGATAGCCCCTGATTCTCTTAAATCTGCAAGCTGGGGCCTTTTATCTGGACGTTCTTCTACCTTTCTGTTTAATTGAGAAAGGGCAACCACCGGAACGTTAAGTTCCTTAGCTAAAGCCTTTAAACCAGAAGATATTTCTGATATTTCTTGTTCTCTTCTTTCCTTTCTTTCAAGTCCTTTCATCAACTGAAGGTAGTCTATCACGATCAGCCCTAATGGGGTTTCTTTAAGCAGTTTTTTGGCCTTGGCTTTTACTTCTAAAATGTTGATCCCTGGAGTTTCGTCTATATAGATAGGCAGTTGACTTAAGGTGGAAGCTGCCTGAGCTATCTTTTGCCATTCTTGAGGCTCCAGTTGTCCAGTCCTAAATTTTTGGAAATTTACCTTGGCTTCAGCACAAAGCATCCTTGCACAAAGTTGTTGTTTACTCATTTCTAAAGAAAAAACCGCAGCCCCTATGTTGGCTTGTTTGGTAGCGTTTCTTACTATGTCTAAGGCTAAGGCTGTCTTACCCATACCAGGACGAGCAGCTATGATAATAAGGTCTCCTTTTTGTAACCCTGCGGTCATTCGGTCTAATTCATAAAAACCTGTAGGTATACCGGTTATAAGGTCTCCCTTTTGATAAATGTTTTCTAAATACTTGATGGTATCTTTTACTATATCTTTCAAAGGAGAAAAACCCTCTTTTTTTCCATAATGTGACAACTCAAAGAAGGCCTTTTCCGCATAACTTAAAAGTTCTTGAGAATCTTCTGTAGAATAATAGGCCCTATAGATAAGCTCTTGGGAGATATTGATGATTTCTCTAAGAATACTTTTTTCTTTTACTATTTTTGCATAATAGAGGATGTGGGCAGAAGTAGGAAGAAGACTAACCAGCTCGGCTAAATACACCGCCCCACCGACCTTTTCTAACTCTCCCCTCTTTTCAAGCTCATTATGTACGGTTACGATGTCAATAGGCTCATCCCTTTCAAAGAGAGAAAGGAAGGTACTATAAATTAATCTGTGGGGCAAGGCATAAAAATCTTCAGGTTTGATGATGTCAAGGACTTTTACTATGGAAGGAGGGTCTATAAAAATACTTGCTAAAAGATGTTTTTCTGCCTGTAGGTCTTGAGGAGGTAAGAGCTCAGGAGGTAAACCCTCCGCAAGCTCTTGTTTAAACTTTAAGTTCTTTTTTGCTGACATTTAAAAATATTATTTTTCTTCTATTACTTCTAACTTTATGGTTACTACTCTATCAGGAGAAAATTTTACAGGTATCTCATAAACCCCTAATTTTTTGATAGGCTGGTCTAATTCGATAAACTTTTTATCTACCTCAAATCCCTTTTCTTTTAAGGCGCTTACTATGTCTGCTACCGTAACTGATCCAAAAATTCTATCCTCTTCTATTTTACGCCTATAAATTACCAATTCCAATCCTTCAAGTTTTTCAGCCAAAGACATAAGTTTTTTACGTTCTCTTTCTGCCTTAGCTAAAATAATCTGCCTTTCTTTTTCCAAGGCTTTTATGTTTTTCTGGTTAGCTGGGATGGCAAAGCCTTTTGGTATTAAATAATTTCTGGCATATCCATCTTTTACCCTTACGATATCACCTGCCTTACCTAATTTAGGAACATCGGTTCTCAATATCACTTCCATCGGTTATCCCCCTGTTTGATTATTCTACCTCTACTTCAGCCACAAAAGGCAAAAGAGCCATTATTCTTGCCATTTTGATAGCAGTAGTAAGTTGTCTCTGATGGTAGGCACAGGTACCAGTTTGTCTTCTATGAATGATCATCCCCTTCTCGTTTAAAAACTGTTTAAGAAGATCTGCGTTTTTATAATCTATCTTAACGCTTGGATCAGCGCAAAAACGACAAAACTTTTTCTTAGCAAAGGCTTTCTTTTTTATAATCGTATTTTCCATTTTATCCCCCCTGTTACCCCTCATTTGATACTTTTTCTGGATTATATCTATCTTCCAACTTAACCACGATAAACCTTACCACACGTTCATCTATCCTAAAATAATCCTCTAATGCCTTTGGGGTATCTGCTAAACCATAAAACTCTATTAAGACATAATAACCATTTTTACGTTTAGCAATGGGATAAGCGAGTTTCCTTAAACCCCATTCGTCTACTTTAAGTACATCACCTTCTTTAGAGTTAATAATCTCTTTAACTTTTTCTAAAACCTGATCTTTTTCAGATACCCTATCAGGATGGATGATAAATAGGGTTTCCCATTTACGAAACCTTTTAACTGGTCGCCACAAAGCCATCTTTACCCTCCTTTTGGTCCTATTTTTGGGCCCCTTGAGTCTTCAAGGAGCAAGGAGGCAAAATGGGCGGTGCAGGATTTGAACCTGCGACATCCACCGTGTGAGGATGGCGCTCTACCCCTGAGCTAACCGCCCAAAAAAGCCTCAATTTATAAAGTTAACCTATTTTTTGTTTTTGACAAGAGTTAATTTTGATAACAAAACCTTATCTGCAGGACAAAGCTCTAAGTTTTCTAATTCTTGTAAGTCTACCCACTTAACCTCTAGCGATTCTTTTAAATCAAGGTCTCGGTTTACAGCTACTGACAGAAGATAAAGCTCTATTTCCTCATCAGGATAAATATATCTTATTTTTTCTAAAACCTCTCCTACCCTAACCTCTATCCCTAACTCTTCTTTTAATTCCCTCCTTAAAGCTTCTTGTAAACTTTCACCAGCTTCTACCTTTCCACCAGGAAATTCCCAAAGTCCTCCTCTTTTTTTGTCTGTAGGCCTTTTTACTACTAAAACCTTACCATCTTTTTCTATAAACCCTGCTACTACCTTAACCGCCATCTATCCAAAAACTCTTTCAAAAATCTGGTCTACATACCTTAAGTAATATTTTACGTCAAAAATATGTTCTATTTCTTCTTGAGTTAAAAAGTTTCTTATTCTTTGGTCTGACAACACCAAATCTTTAAAGTTCAAATTCGTATCTTTCCACACCTTCATAGCCAATTCCTGTACGATTTTATAAGCCTCTTCTCTTATCATCCCCTTTTCTACCAAAGCTAACATCACCTGTTGAGAAAAGGTAAGTCCTCTTAAGAGATTAAAGTTTTTTATCATGTTCTCAGGATAGACCACCAAATTTTTTAACAGGCCTTCTAAACGAACTAACATAAAATCTGCGACAGTAGTGGCATCAGGCACAATTACCCTTTCAGCAGAAGAATGACTTATATCTCTTTCATGCCAAAGAGCAACGTTTTCGAGAGCAGGAACCAAATAACCTCTAAGAAGTCTTGCAAGACCACAAAGGTTTTCAGAAAGAATAGGATTTCGTTTATGAGGCATGGCAGAAGAACCTTTTTGCCCAGGAGAAAAGAATTCTTCTGCCTCAAGCACTTCAGTTCTCTGGAGATGTCTGATCTCTGTAGCTATTTTTTCTACCGTAGTTCCTAAAATAGCCAAAGAAGCCATATACTCAGCGTACCTATCCCTTTGGATTATCTGATTCGATACAGGAGCAGGCTTTAAACCCATTTTCTCACATACATAAGCCTCTACCTCAGGGGGCACATGGGCAAAAGTGCCTACAGCTCCAGATATTTTCCCATAAGAAATACATTCAAGAGCGTTTTTCAACCTTTTCTCGTTTCTTTTCATCTCTTCATACCAGAGCGCAAGTTTTAACCCAAAGGTAATAGGTTCTGCATGAATTCCATGGGTTCTTCCTATCATTAACGTATCTTTAAATTCATAAGCCCTTGCTTTTAAAACCTCCTTTATTCTCGTCAGGTCTTCAAGGATTATTTCCATGGCTCTTTTCATCAACCAAGCCATGGCGGTATCAAGCATATCAGAAGATGTCATACCAAGGTGAAGGTATCTGGCTGATGGACCTATGATCTCAGCCAGATGGGTTAAAAAAGCTATCACGTCGTGTTTAGTTTCTTTTTCTATCTCTTCCACCCTTTTTACGTTGGCTTCGGTAAATCCTCCTTCTTCTAGATAAGGAAGAAGCTTCTCTTTAATCTTTTGATAGTCCCCTTCTGGCACTTTACCCAATTTATACCAGGCCTCACAGGCATAAAACTCCACCAACCCCCAGGCTCTCAGTCTTTCTTCTGGACTCCAAAGCTTAGCCATTATAGGACGTGTATACCTTGGTATCATGTTCCTTCCCCCTTCTTTTATTTATACTCGTATTATAACATGATTTGAAGACGTTGCTATCATAACAATCATAAAACCTAAATTATTCAGTAGTTAAGTTGATTTTGACACTTGTCAAGAGAATTGTGTCTCCTTATAAAATCTCTTTACAAACATTTGCCTCAATTCGTATAAAGCAGACTTAATTAAAGGAAGTGGTTTTTGCCATCTCGTTTTCTGAATCCGACTTACTGTTATGTATATCGCAACCTCTGCTGTCTTGATTGATTGAAAATATCCCCCTGTATTTACCCTTATCAGCTCTATCCTGCTATTTATATTCTCAACCACATTCGTCGTGTATATATACCTCCTCACCCCCTCAGGATATTTCTTATAAACAAAATAATGCTCCTTCTTTTTCAAAAGTCCCTTTATATAAGCTGGATACTTCTTCTCATAACTCTTACATAATTCCTCAAATCTAATTAAGGCCCTCTCATACTCCTCTATCCTCTTTATAATGCTTAACTCCTCATAAAATTTTTTAGCATCCTGCTTAGACATGTTCCTGTTGATGTTCCTTTGCATGTGTACAAAACAAAGCTGATGATCTGTCTCAGGAAAAAGGGCTTTTATGGCTTGAGCAAGGCCAGGAAAATCATCACTCACTATTACCATAACCCTCTTAACTCCCCTCTTTATCAAATCATTAAGTATCTGGAGCCAGTCCTCCTTCGTCTCTGAACCAAAATAAATGTAATAAGAAAGTAAATTTTTTCTTCCCTCCATATCTATTCCGATGATATTATAAATAACTGCTTTTCTGATTCTGTTGGCTTCGGTATCTTTTATCTGAGTATGATAAGCGTCTATAAACATAGCAAACAAATTTTCTGGCAATTCTTTGGTTTTTAATTCTTTGGCTTGGTTATACAATTCTTCTTTAATTTCTTCTATTTGTTCTGGAGAGTAGGGAAGTTTCATAGATTGCAAGAGGGCTTTGATTTTATTGGGGGAGTAGCTTTGGAGAACGAGGTTAAGGATAAAGTCCTGGAAAGATTCATCAGCTTTTTGCCATTCAGGAGGAAGAATAGCAGGTCTGAATTCAGATTTTCTATCTCTTGGGACAGAGATACCAAGGTTACCTAAGAAACAGGCAAGTTGTCTTTCATAGTAACCATTAGCTTTATTATCAATACTATCTCTAAGGAATATTTCTCTTTCTTTTTTCATGAGAGCGTTTAAGAGGAGTGCAGCAGCCATTTTGATACCCTCTTTTGATTCAATTTTTGAGATTTCACTTAAAACTTTTTCTAAATCTAAGTCTAAGTTTTTCATTTTACAGACCTCCTGGTTAGTTTAGTCTTTTAGGTTTTATGTTATCATTAATTTAAAAAATATTAAAAATTTTTATTATGCCTCTAAAATATTTTATTAAAAGACACAATTTATATTCTACTCCCTTGATTTTTCTATTTTTAGCTATATTCTTATGACTAACTCCTTTATAAAGGAAGACAAAATGTTAAAGATTGATTCCAAAAAACCTGCTTTTTTTATAATCTTACTTGGTTTAGTAAGCCTTTTTTCAGACCTAACCTACGAAGGAGCAAGAAGCATTACCGGACCTTTTCTTTTAACCCTTGGTGCTTCAAGTTTGGTTGTAGGTTTTATCGCTGGATTAGGCGAGTTTTTAGGGTATGGGCTAAGGATTATTTCAGGTTGGATAACCGATAAAACAGGTAAATACTGGGGGATTATAATAGCAGGTTATCTTATCAACCTGCTAAGTGTACCGGCTTTGGCGTTGGTAGGACGATGGGAATTGGCGGTTATGTTGCTTTTTATAGAAAGGATTGGTAAAGCAATAAGAACTCCGGCAAGAGATGCTCTACTTAGTCATGCAGCCGGGAAAATAGGTTATGGATGGGGCTTTGGGCTTCACGAGGCTATGGATCAGATAGGAGCCATGCTTGGTCCTCTCATGATAGCCCTCGTTTTTTACCTTCAAGGAGGCTATAGAGAGGCTTTTGGGGTTTTGTTGATACCGGCGGTTTTAGCGATTTCAATCTTAATGATAGCCAGGTTTTTATACCCTTCGCCTTCTTATTTAAAAATCAAAACCATCCAAGTTAAACCTGAAGGATTTAAAAAAGTCTACTGGATCTATCTTATAGCGGTTAGTTTATACGGAGCAGGATATGCAGACTATCCCCTAATTGCTTATCACTTTAAAAAGGTAGCTAACATCTCAGAAACTTGGATTCCTGTTTTTTATGCGATAGCTATGGGGGTAGATGCCTTAGCTGCACTTTTTTTTGGCTATCTATTTGATAAGAAAGGATTTTCTGTTCTTCTTTTTTCGGTAATAATCTCATCGGGATTTGCCCCTTTATGCTTTTTAGGAGGATTTTATGGGGCGGTCTTAGGGATGATTTTATGGGGAATAGGTATGGGGGCCCAGGAGTCTATCATCAGGGCAGCGGTTACCCTATTAGTACCTCAAGAAAAAAGAGGAACAGGATATGGTGTATTTCACACAACCTACGGATTCTTTTGGTTTTTAGGTAGCACCATCTTAGGGGTGTTATATCACTTTTCTGTTTATGCCCTTATCACAGTTTCGATAATTTTACAACTTTCGGCAATACCTTTACTATTAAAGGTAAAAAAGACCTATACCCAAAGCTAAAAGAGGTTTTTTTAACCACAAAAGCTACTATGAGATTACACTTAATCAGAGGTTGAAAAAATCTCGAAAGTATGAGAAAATAAGTCTATGGAGAAAAAGATAAAAGTAGTATTTTTTGATGCAGAAGGTACTTTTTTACATATCTCTCCGTCAGTAGGTGAGATCTACGCCAGATTTTGGAGAGAAAGAGGATATGAGGTTTCTCCTTCGGAAATAATGAAAAGGTTTATACCAGCTTTTAGGGATAAATTTAAGCACGACAGAGTTGAACGCTGGACTCAGGAGCTTTGTAAAAAAGGATGGTATCAAATATTTGAAAAAACCTTTGAGCCTTTGAAAAATGCCCCTTGTTTTGAGGAGGTTTTTCAGAAAAGTTGGGAGTTCTTCGCAACCAAGGATTGTGTGATTTTAGCTCAAGATTTTCCAGAGATATTATCCCTTTTAAAAAAACAAGGTATTAAGACAGCGGTTATTTCTAATTGGGATGCCAGACTAAGAAACATTTTAAAACAGCTTGGGTTAGGCGAACTTTTTGATGAAATTTTTATAGGGTGTGAAGTAGGATATCTTAAACCAGATTTAAAGCTTTTTCAAACAGCCTTAGAAATCTTAAAAGTAGATCCACACGAAGCCTTGATGATAGGAGACTCTTTAAAAAACGACATAGAACCTGCTAAAACCATAGGGATGCTTACCTATCACTACCAGGGAGAGCCTTTTTCTGAGGTCTATCGTAAAG
Source organism: Thermodesulfobacterium commune DSM 2178 (assembly GCF_000734015.1). Classification (GTDB taxonomy): domain Bacteria; phylum Desulfobacterota; class Thermodesulfobacteria; order Thermodesulfobacteriales; family Thermodesulfobacteriaceae; genus Thermodesulfobacterium; species Thermodesulfobacterium commune. The sequence goes on along the minus strand of NZ_CP008796.1, from coordinate 1,674,733 downwards.
TCTTTTATGATTTAAACTTTGATATCTAAAATCTTTCCTTTAGATAGGTGTTGTTCCTTTTCTTTCAAAAGACTCAATTCTCTTCTTGCTTTTATTTCTTTGACTGTGGCGGTTTGTGCTACCTGTAGGTCTTGAGGAGAAGGGTCTGCTGGAGCTAAGGCTGCAGCCCTTACGATTTCCATCTTCTGAATGGTTTTTTCAGGGGAACTTTCTTCAGAAACATCTATGCTTACTTCACCACCAGAAATGTAAAACTTTCCGTCTGGGCCTCGTGTATACTGATAATGTACACTTCCTGCATACTTTCCTCCCACGATTTTATGAGCCATCTCATGGGCTATAACCTGTTTTTCTCTGATTTTAAGTTTTTCTATCACAGCACGAACTTTCAACTCTTCTAAATTTTCCTCTTTAGGAGTAGCAAAAGATTTAATAAAAGTGGAATCTACAGTCCCAACATTCATATTTTTAATTATAACTCCAAAATTATTCATAGGAAAGAAAAGGTACGGTCTCTTGAAAAGAAGGTTTTATCCATTAAAATATGGTTAAAATGCTTGAAATTTTTGCGGGAGTGGCGGAACGGTAGACGCTCCGGACTTAGGATCCGGTGGGGATTTCCCCGTGAGGGTTCAAGTCCCTCCTCCCGCAGATTTTTTAAATTTGAGTTTATCCTTGTAATCATCTTAACTACCTTACCACACCACATAAAATTTAAATAAATACAAATATAATCAAAAAGTGGTACTTTATGAAACAACAAACTATTCATTTGAAAAGATCCTTCAGATTTTTTCTTAGGCAAAATTTCTAGGCAAAACTTCCTGTCAACTCTATTGCCTATATCTGCCAGAAGAATTCTATATCGAAAAACATTTGACAAATGGAGCCAAAAACATAGGATTTTCTACTTGCAATTTTAAGTTAAAATATAAATATGCGTAGAAAAAAGCTTTTGTTTTTAGTAGTGTTTCTCCTTTGTATAGTTTATGGTATTTATTGGCTTATCATATTTTATAGCCCTGAATATGTAAATGTAAGTTTTGAGGTAAAGATTGCAAATTTTATATCTACAATTTTATCCTTTTATGTAAGTTTTCTGGTTTGGAGGTTCAGGGTAAAACAAAAGATAAGAGAGATAGGACATCCAGATATACTATCTAAAGTTTACTCTCCCGAAGGTATGTGGGGTGCTGTTGGCTTTTTTGTAACTTACAGTGCTTTTACTTTGATAAATATAAAGTTATTTGGTTTTGCCATACGTCCTTTACCTCGCAAAAGAAGCCATCAATGGAAGCACGTTTTAATAACCCCGGATGATGCAGTAACTGTGGTTACTCTGTTGCTTATCTTTTCTGTCTTTTTTCTTTCCATGTATTTCTTTCTTAGCAAATGGTTTTATAGAAAAAAAAGGATAGATAAAATAATCTCAAAAGAAAAAGATCAGTCCCTATAGAAACCCTATAGGAAAGTGTTTTAGCTATTTTTTCATTTTGTGAGACAACACAGTATCAAGAAGTACTTAATTTGTATATCCCTTCTTAAGGCAGGTCTTTATACTACAAATTTAGAAATCACTTATAACAACCTATACCACCTACCAGGTAGTCATCCTGGTTATGACAGAAAAATAAGCCGGAGTAGGTTTTTCTCTAATGCAGTTAACCTTTCTTACGAACCAAAAACCTCTTCGAGACACAGGATCATATCTTAAAGAGTTGATCGCGTCTAACTTAAACTGAAAATTAGTACTATCTGTAAAACCTATTTGAAGTGAAAGGTTGGAAGGAAAATTTCTCACAAGAAATCCTTTTATAACGTTTGTGCTACCCACTAAATAATTAACGTCCTGACCAAAATAAATTCCAGCTATGTAAAAGCTTTCGGACCTTACGATAGAGTTATTGTTGATAATAATAGAGGTCAAGGGAGTTCCATCTGATAACACGTAAGTTCCGTTTTGATACATACCTACGTAGGCGTTATAATTACCTCCATACCAGCCACATCTGTAATAATTACTTCCTGTATAACATGGATTTTGATTAGGATCGCTCGTGTTTCTTACACAGTTAGGACAAGCATTAGCATAGAGGTATAAAAGGGTCCTATAGACATAAAGATTACCATTAGTAAATCTTATGTGCCGGGTAATTATTTTTGAGTCGTATAGGTTGATCTGCCCATTACCAATAAAATTCTGAGGGGAGTTGGCGTTGTTATTTTCTGTTTCAGAATTAAGAGTTTGTATGATAGTTGAGTTTCTTATATTTACTCCTGAAGAAACATTAATAGTGGCAGTAGAAAGGATTCTTACGTAATTTAGACTACCAGAAATATTTAAAGCACCTCCAGAATAAATGTTTAAACGATATTTCCATTCTCCTAAGGAAGTTTGAGAAACGGGAAGTCCGCCGTTTACGTTATTTAAACTACCTCCTCTTGGTAGGAGAATAGTCAGCCAAAGTGAAGATATATCATTACTCCCACAAGTTAGAGGAAGAGATCCTGAAAGACTTATAGAAGTTGTCCTGGTAAATACTATAGTGTAATTACCACAATTGGGATTATAAAAATTACTACAGAAAGTACTAAAATCGTATGAATTAGCATTAGAAGTAAAAAGACAATTTCCTGAGAGAGAAGAATAGTTTTGCAAATCAGCCTTAAGCGCAGAATTTATCACAGGTTCTCCATAGGAGGAAAAATAAAAATCTGTAGCATTGTTTGAAGTCTGAGTGTTTGGATAGGGGGTAAAGTAACTTTGAGCGTTCCTTCTATAAACCCATCCATAAGTATCTCTTAGGGCATCTGTTAAACCATAATTACATCTGAGTGTTGTATCATAAAAATTAGAAGCAAAACAGTTTACGTTGAAAAAGAGAGGGACTAAATCTCGAAAAGCAGCGTTAGTATAAGTAGGAGGATTACCCCATATTCCTATGTTAGATGATTGTGGACAATACCTAGGAGTTGTACTCCCTAAGTTTATAGTCCCGCTTGAGGCTATAAAAGCAGGAACAGTACAATTGTTTTCTCCATCACAACCTGTAAGAAGCCCTCCCCTATAATTAGCATTAACTCCACCTCTTACAGTATATAAACCTGCTCCATAAAAACCCTGAATAATGGTAGTTTTAAAAACTCTTGAATTTCTTGCTTGTCCCTCTGCCCTTAAGAAACAGATGTTAGTACTCTGAGTAGAGGTTACCTTACAGGTGGTTCCATAAGGTAAAGTATATCCTAATCCCGAATTAGTAAATTCCTGGTTACTACAAAACCCTGTCCTGTTTATTTCATCCATAGCAGCTAAAAGACATACGTTTGCAGCCTTTTCAGCAAGATAAAAATTTTTCTCTGAAACACTTGTTTGATAGGAAATATAAGAAAGAGTGATGGCAGCTGTACCTATGATGCTCAAAACAAAACATAAAATAAGGGCTGTAACCAAAGCAAAGCCCTTTTTTTTCATTTTTACCTCCCAAAAAACCTTTCTACCATTATAATTTTAGAGTTATTTATTCCAAACCTTGTTTCTGTACCTATTACTTCTATCCTGACAAGAACTCCATTATTTTGAGGGGTAACTTTAAAGCTATTAACCCTAACAAGAGGCATAGGATTTTCGTTAGTTTTACAATTTAAAGCTACATCTTTAGTTTCTACATAAAGCCAAAGGTTATTTTGATCATGCTCGTTTTGTCTACAAAAAAAATGAACTAAATGAGGTGTTCTTATGATAAGGTCTCCTCCTTCCAGGTTGGTAGCATTAACAAAAATCTGCTGGGTTCCGTTGTAATCCTCCCAGCTTCCCTCATAGGCTTCAATCCTAATATCTAATTCAGCATTGTCAGGATTGTTTTCACGAGAACAGTCAAGATTGTTTGAAGACAACCCTGAAAGTTTAAAAATTATGGGATATTCAGTAGTAGTTATGTTAAAAATATTGGTATCATAGCATAAAGAGCCGTTAGAGTTAGCATTTTTATTTACAAAATGGGTCCTTCTTCTCCATACATGATAACAATTCTCTCTGTTGTTTTGTGTATTTTGGATGTTTAATCTACAGCTCATAACAGCTACCTTATTTACCCCCACAACCCTGGTTACAAAACCTTGTCCACCAAGACTTCCATAAAACCAAACTTCATCACAGGGATTGTCTTGAGATATTCTAAGATAAAGAGAGCTTGGTGGAGGATATGGGTGCTTAGAGGTAGTGTTGTTGTCCACAAAAAGTTGGATACAAGATGTTGGATTATTGTAGTTAGAACAGGGGACCCCAAAACCCCATCTCTGAAAAAACCATTCCAGTTGAGCCAAACCAACCTTAGTTTGTTCTTTAACTGAAGTAACATGTCTTATCTGAGTAAAAGTATTTTGAGCAACCCAATAAAAGCCATAAATAGCAGCTATGACTAAAAGGCCTATAAAGGTGGCAATCAAAAGTTCCAAAAGGGAATAGCCCTTATCTTTTTTCTGATTTATTGAAAGTTGCATACCATATCCCTTACAGTATAATTTTTGTTTAATAGAGTTGCTCTTGCTTCTACCAAAGCACATGAATTGATCCCGCTTCCTTCAGAGGGAGGAGTATTAGAGATATTTCCTCTGATGACTCTTGTGGTTACTTGAACGTTCATCATGTTATTAGTAGTTCCGTTAGAAAGAATACAGGTAAAATTACGGTTAGTTCCTATCAACGTTCTATTTCCTCTTACTTCTTCTATACCTGACAAAGCAGCCTGCCAGGCACACATTCCCAAAATATCATCTCTGGTACCTAAAGCACTGGCTGTCATAAGATGCGCTATAGATAATGCCACAATCCCTACTATAAAAATTGCTACTAAAACTTCTATTAAGGAAATACCCAATTTTTTAATCTCCACAATTTCTACACTCTCCTTGCCCTGTCTCAACCCTTATCCCTCCAAACCTGCTTATACAAACTAAAAAATAAACGTTTTTTTCTGAATTATGAACACAAGCATTTCCATTAAAAATAGCAAAACCTCTGGGGTCTAACGATGCACTACTTCCAGCAAACCTAACAAAAGAGGTATCTCCTGGTTCTATCTGAAGAATTCTTAAAGTGGTTCCTACGCAAGCCCCTGCTCCCCTATTCGTACCCATATCAACAATCCTTACCGTTCTTTCGTCATCCACACAAATACCTATGTTAGTGCTTCTTTCCATCGCAAGGATTTTAGCCTGTTTTATAAGAAGCTCTAAAGAATTACAGTAGTTTTGATATTTAGTATATCTAATAAACCTGGACATAAAAGGTATAGCAACACTAACCAAGATAGCTATAAGAGTGATAACTGCAATAAGTTCTATCAAGGAGTAACCTGAAACAGAAATACTCAAAACCCGATGGTTTTGAAATTTAACTCTATTCAACACCAAAAACCCCAAGTCATAAAATCATTTAAAGTTTAACTCAAATCTTAATTTTATTATTTTTCCCATTTTTGTAAAAGTCAATATCAACTTTCTAAATTAATATTTAAATGGTATATTAAAATTTTAAAGACTTCGTCTAAAAAATAATGAGAGAGTTTATCGATGATGGATAAAGTTGTGGTATTAGGGATAGGGAATGTTTTACTTGCAGACGAAGGGATAGGAGTTTTAGCAGTTAAGGTTTTGGAAGAGTTTTTTGAAGTTCCTTCTGAAAAGGTGGAGCTTGTTGACGGAGGAGTAGGGAGTTTTCAACTACTTCCTTACATAGAAAAAGCCAAAAGACTTTTGGTAATAGATGCCATCGCAAAAGGAAGTCCTCCTGGCACCCTTCACAAATTTACTAAAGACACCCTACCTAAACAGATTCTTGAAAAACTCTCCATCCACGAGGTAAGTTTTTTAGACATACTCACCTTAGCTGAGATGAGAGGTTTTTCTCCTGAGGAGCTTGTGGTGTTAGGGTTAGAACCTGAAAGCCTTGAGATGAGGTATGAACTTTCTCCTTCAGTAAAGGCTAATTTTATCCCTTTGATTGAAGCGGTGGTTTCTCAACTTAAAGATTGGGATATAGAGCTTGTCCCAAAGAAAGACCTCCGTCGTTGGGAGGAACTTTTCTTTGTAGATAGACCTTAAATCCCTTTTTAGAAAGCCTTTCTCTAACCCTTTCTACCAGAGGCTTGTTCATCATAACCCCACCAGAAAGACATACCTTTTCTATCCCTATTCTCGTAGCTATCTCTTCGCAAACCTTAGCCAAAGTGTTGATAAATTTGGTAGCTTTTACTGGTAAAGGCTCTTTTCCAAAGGCAATCTCTTCTATCATACTTTCCCAGTCAAAAATCAGGATTTCTTCTTTTTCCTCTATTCTTATTGCGTAAGCATCTTCTAAATCATACAAAAATAGGTCTTCTAACTGCATCGCAGACTCTCCCTCATAGTGGTTAACAAAGTTTAAACCTGTTAGCGCAGCCACCCCATCAAAAAGCCTTCCACAAGAAGAGGTTAAGGGTGAATTTATACCCTTTTTCCAGGCTTGATAAAGAAGTGTCAACTCCTGTTTGGTAAACTCTTTTAAAAAAGGTAAGGAGAGGTCGAAAGTTTTTTCTCCTAAAAGTTCAAACATCAAACTTAAGGCTACTCTTTTAGGTTCTTTTACCGCTTTTTCTCCTCCTATTAACCTAAAATGCTTAAAATGGCCAACCCTCTGATACTTATTCCCTTTTACTACGAGAAACTCTCCTCCCCAAACGGTATGGTCTTCTCCATATCCTGTACCATCCCAGGCAACCCCCAAAACCTCATCAAAGATCCCGTTTTCTGCCATACAAGAAAGGATGTGGGCAAAATGATGCTGTATCTTTATAAGTTCAAGCCCCTGTTCTTTGGCAAAACGTTCTGCCCATTTAGTAGTCTCATAAAAAGGATGGAGGTCAGCTACTACTACCTCAGGTTCAAACTCATAAAGTTTGGTAAAGTCTAAAAGGGTTTTTTCGAAATCTTTTAGGTCTTCTAAGGTTTCTATGTCTCCGATGTGCTGACTTAGCACTATTTTGTTTTGAAAGGCAAGGGCAAAGGTGTTTTTTTCCCTGGGACCTACCGCAAGTACCCGTTTTTTTACGTTAAAGGGAAGAAAAACCGGCAAGGGTGCATAACCTCTTGCCCTTCTTATAAAAACAGGACCACCAGCTATTACTTTTACCACCGAATCATCAGCTCTTCTTAGGATTTTTCGGTTATGAAGAAGCAAGTAATCTGCAAGGGAGGAAAGTTTGTTAAAGGCCTCTTCGTTGTCTATCACTATAGGTTCATCTGAAAGGTTGGCAGAGGTAACCACCAAAGGAAGGTCTATCTCTTTTAGAATTAAGTGATGCAAAGGGGTGTAGGGCAAAAAAGCTCCTATTTTTTTTAATCCTGGGGCTATTTCCTCAGGTAAAAGCTTACTTTTTTTTTCTAAAAGGACTATCGGCTGAGAAGGAGATAAAAGTAGCTCCTTTTCCTGAGAGGTAACCAAACAATATTCTTCTAACTGGACTAAATCCTTAAACATCACAGCTAAAGGCTTTTTAGACCTTCTCTTTCTTTGTCTTAAAAGTTTTACCACCTCTCTGTCTGTAGCATCGCAGACAAGATGAAATCCTCCTAAACCTTTGACAGCTACTATTTTTTTCTGTTTTATTTTTTCTATGGCTTGATATAAAGCCTCTTCCTTTTCTGCCAGCTTGTTTCGTTTAAGATCATAGAATTCAAGCTGAGGGCCACAGATCGGGCAAGCTATAGGTTGGGCATGAAACCTCCTATCAGTAGGATCGGTATATTCTTCAAAACATGCAGGACACATCGTAAATTCTTTCATCACCGTCTTTTCTCGGTCATAAGGTAAACTCTCTATGATGGTAAACCTTGGTCCACAAAGGGTGCAGTTGATAAAGGGATATCGATACCTTCGGTCTGAAGGATTAAACAGTTCTTCTAAACAAAATTCACAGGTAGCTACATCAGGCAAGATGTCTAAGGTTATCTCTTCATCTTTAAGGCTTTTTTTAATCAAAAAGTCTTCATAGCCTACAGAGGGAAGTTTTTCATGAACCACACGGTAAATTTGCGAAAGCCGGGGTTTTTCTTTAACTAACCTCTCTAAAAAATCCTGCAGAGTATCCTCGTTGCCTTCAACCTCGATAAAAACTCCGTTGGTATCGTTGCTGACAAAACCTGTCAACCCTAAGGATTTAGCAAGGTTATACACAAAAGGGCGAAAACCAACCCCCTGGACTACCCCGTTTATCCTGATCCGGTATCTAATCCTCATCGACCAGTTCTAAGCTTTTGAGTAACATCTCTTCTCCTGAAAGAACCTCAGTTTCAAAAGAGCCACAAAAAGGACAGGTAAGATCCCATTTCTCTTTTGAAAATTCTTGCTGACATTTCTGACATCTCATCCTAAGGTCTTCTATTTCTATCACGATTTCTGCATCTTTTAAAACGCTTCCTTGTTTAAAAAAATCAAGGGCGGTTTGTAATAACTCAGGCTCAACCCCAGAAAATCTTCCTATTAACAAAACCGCCTTTACTACTTTTTTCTTAGGGTGATTAACCATCAAGTCTTCTACGGTTTTTATCACGTTTTGAACGATAAAAAACTCATGCATAGGCTTTACCTAACAAATCCTCGGGAAGAGTTCTCCTGAGGTATTTTCTAAAACCCTATGAGTGCCATACAGTGTTTTGAGATATACTTGAGGAGAGGAACTATGGTCCAACACCTGTCCTATGATGTTAGCTTCAGCTGCAGATGGATGAGACCTTAAAATTTCTAAAGCCTTTTCGGCATCTTTTTCTGGTAAGGCTATTACTACTCTTCCTTCACAGGCTAAATGATAAGGCTCAAATCCAAGGGCCTCACAAAAGGCCTTTACCTGAGGCCTCACAGGAATTTTTTCTTCCTCTACCACCAGATTTACCTGAGAACTATAAGCCCATTCATGAAGATTAGCGGCTAATCCTCCACGGGTTGGGTCTCTCATCGCATGGATTTCAATCCCACTTTCAAAAAGGGGTTTTAACACAGGCCAAAGGGTTTCGCAGTCACTTTCTAACTCTATGTCTACTTTTATACCTTCTCTTTCTGCCAAAATACAGGCCCCATGGTCTCCTATAGGGCCAGAAACCAAGATAACGTCTCCTGGTTTTAGGTTTTTACAAGAAATGCCTGAATAAATCACCTCTCCTATACCTGAGGTTGTGATAAAAATACCGTCTACCTCTGACTTAGGTACGATTTTTGTATCTCCTGCCACGATGTAAATTTCGTTTTTTATGGCCTCTTCTTGCATAGACTGTAAAATCTTTTCTAAATCTTTGATTTTAAACCCTTCTTCGATGATAAAACCTACCGTAAGATATAAAGGTTTAGCCCCCATTACCACTAAATCATTTACCGTGCCAGTTACAGCAAGTTTTCCTATGTTGCCACCTTTAAAGAAGATAGGTTTTACGGTAAAACCATCTATGGTGAAAGCCAATCGAGAAATTTGATTGGTTAGTAAAGCTGCATCTTCAAGAGGCTCAAGAATAGGGTTGGTAAAATATTTGAGAATAAAATCTTTTATCAAAGATAAGGTTTCCTCTCCGCCTCCTCCATGAGCTAACAAAAGTTTTTCAACTCCCATAACCTTTCCTCTATCTGAGAGATTTTTTATGTTGATTATAGGAATCCTCTAAAAATTTAACCCAAAGGTCAAACCCTTCTCCTGTTTTGGCAGAAAGGGCGATAATCTGAGCCTTAGGATTGATCTTTTGTATCTGGGCTTTTACCTTTTCCAGGTCAAAGTCAAAGTAGGGAAGCAAATCTATCTTGGTGATAACCACCAACTGAGAAACCTTAAAAATAAGAGGATATTTTTCTGGTTTGTCTTCTCCTTCAGGCACTGAAAGAAGGGTGACGTTAAGATGGGTGCCAAGGTCATAGCTTGCAGGACAAACAAGATTCCCTATGTTTTCTACAAAAAGAAGGTCGATCTGATCCATCGGAAGTTTATGCATAGCTTTATGAATTAAAGAGGCGTCTAAATGGCAGGCACTGCCTGTGGTTATTTGATACACAGGGACTCCTTTTTTCCTTATCCTTTCAGCGTCTCTTTCTGTCTCTAAGTCCCCTTCTATCACCCCAATCCTTAACTTTCCTGAAAGAAGTTCTATAGTTTTTTCTAACAAGGTAGTTTTCCCAGAACCTGGGGCACTCATAAGGTTTATGGCGTAAATTCCATATTCTTCAAAATGTTCCCTGTTATGTCTTGCCTGAAATTCGTTATATTTCATGATGTCTTCAAGAAGTTGCAAGGTTTCCTTGGAATGGGTATGTCCATGGTGGTGTTCATGATGTTTTTCCGATCCTTCTGAAGGATGATTAACCAATCCACACCCACATTCTTTACACATCTTTTCACCTCTTAATAAAATTTAAAAAGAAATTATAATATAAAACTAAAAAAAGTAAAATGGGAAACCAAAATGACCCAACAAACTACTTATGATCTAACCATAATAGGTGGAGGGCCTGCAGGTCTTACTGCCTATCTTTATGCTCAAAGGGGGATGCTAAACACTCTACTTATAGAAAAAAACTTTTTAGGTGGTCAGGTAGTCCTTACAGAACAGATAGAAAACTATCCCGGATTTCCTGAAGGTATATCAGGGTTTGACTTGATAGAAAAGATGGTTAAGCAAGTAGAAAGATTAGGGTTGAACTTATTATCAAAAGAAGTCGTTAGTATAGAAAAAGAACAGGAACTTTTTAAAATCTGGTTTTCTGACAAGACCTACGTTTTAAGTTATGCGGTGATCTTAGCTTTAGGGGCATCCCCTAAAAAATTAGGTATTCCTGGGGAAAAGGAATTGATAGGCAAGGGAGTTTCTTTTTGTGCTACCTGTGACGGACCTTTTTTTAAGGATGAGATGGTGGCTGTAGTAGGAGGTGGAGATTCGGCTCTTAAAGAAGCCTTAGAACTTACCAAGTTTGTAAAGAAGATTTTTTTAATTCACCGAAGAGATAAGTTTAGGGCTGAGGCCTATTTGCAAAATTTGGTTTTTAAAAACCCTAAGATTGAGATAATCTTGAACTCGACCGTAGAGGCTATCGAAGGAAAACACAAGGTAGAAAGGATAAAGGTTTTAGATAAAAAAACAGGAGAACTAAAATATTTAGAAGTTTCTGGGGTCTTTATTTTTATAGGATATGAGCCTAATACCTCTTGGTTAAAAGGTTTCGTAGAGTTAGACCCTAACGGTTTTATAATTACAGATAAAAAGATGGAAACCTCTCAGAAGGGAATTTTTGCCTGTGGAGACTGCGTTAGTAAACCCTTTAGGCAAATAGTGATTGCCTGTGGTGAGGGCGCTGTAGCCGCACTTAGCGTTAGAGAGTATTTAGAAGATGTTAAAAAGAAATAGGTTTTGGGCTCTATTTTTAACCATCTTCTTAGGGTTTTTATTATCCGGGTGTTTTAAAGACAAAGGAAGACAAACTCAGGAAAATAAGCCCTCGGAGGTTTTAAACGGACCTCCTTTAGTTATAGGGGTCTTAAACGTAAGCTCTCCTCAACAAACCTTTTTACAGCTTTATCCTTTAAAAACCTATTTAGAAAATCAACTTAAAAAACCTGTTTCGATAGACATCTCAGCCAACTTTGAAGAGCTAACCCAAAAAGTGGCAGAGGATAAACTACATCTTCTAATGATAGACCCAGCTTTTTACTGCGAATTAAAGGCCCTTTATCCTCAAAAGATTTTTCCTCTAGTTAAGCCCAAGGGAGGACAGGGAGAGGCAAGCAGCATTTTTGTAACCAAAGAAAATTCAGGAATAGAAAGGATTTTTGATGCTGTTAACAAACGGCTTGCCTTAGGGGATAAAAATTCTTCTTTCAGTTATCTAATCCCTTTGTCCATGCTAAAAGACTTAGAACTTTCTTTAAAAGACTTTTCTAAGGTAGATTTTTTAGGTCAGGAAAAAAGGATTGCTCTCTCTGTATTGATAGGAGATTATGAGGTAGGAGCCTTAAGTGAATCGATAGCCAAACCTTATTTAACCTCAGGTCTTAAAGTAATAAAGTCCTCTGAAAAAGTGCCTGTATTTTTGATTGCTTCAACCTCTGCTTTAAAAGAGAAACAGTTATTAAAAGAAATCCTTGTGTCTCTTCCTAAAGAGGTTTTAACTAACCTGCAGATAGAAAAACTTGTGCCTGCTGAAGACAGAGACTTTGACTACATAAGAGTACTGATAAAATTATTTAAAGGAAAGGATTTAATAAAATACGGGCCTGATACCATAAAGGTTGCCATTTTACCTCTTTACAGTCCGCTTACTATCTATCAGAGGTTTGATCCTTTGATGAAGTATCTTTCAGAAAAGACAGGAAAGGAGTTTAAAATTGTCATCCCTAAAAATTTCGAAGAATTTATCACCTTAGTAAAGAAAAAAGAAGTACACTTTGCCTATCAAAATCCCTATGTTTATGCTCTTCTGTCGAAATCTGGGCATGCAAAAGCCATAGCCCTAACTGTGGGAGAAGATTGTATAGATGAACCAAGTGAGGTATGTGGAGGAGACAGGTTTAGAGGTGTTATTATCGTAAGAAAAGATAGCCCGATTAAAAAGATAGAAAATTTAAAAAACAAAAGAATTTTCATAGTTTCTCCCTATTCTGCTGGAGGATTTCTTTCGCAAAAAATTTATTTAGAAAAGAGAGGATACAATTTAAGGCGAGATTTTCGGTTAGTAGATGTAAAAAGGCAAGAAAGGGTAATCATCGGGGTGTATAAAAAAGAAGCAGACGCAGGGTTCATAAGAGAGGCAGCTCTTGGTGTTTTTGGAAAAGAAGTAGATCTTTCTCAGATAAAAGTTTTGACCCCAACAGAGTTTTTACCAAACTGGCCATGGGCGGTGGTTAAAGCAGACAAGGACCTTGCCAAAAAAGTCCAAGAATCACTCATTCATCTACCTGCTTCTATCCTGAAAAACCTGAAAGTAAAAAAATTTAAACCTGTGGAAGATAAAGAATTTGAACCTATAAAAAGATATGTTAATCCGTAAAGATTTTTTATCACCTTTTTATAAACTTTTAAGAAGTTTTAGCATTAAAAGCAGAATCTTTCTTTCTTTTTTGTTTTTGATAACCTTATTACTTTTTAGCGTAAATGTTTTGATAATAAACTACCAAAAAAACTCCTTAAAAAAACAATATTATGAAGGACTAAACCATAACTTAGAAAACTTTTCTTTAGAGGTGGTAGACTGGTTGGTCTTTTTTGACCCTCTTAAACTGGAAGAAAAGGTAAGTTCTCTAAAAAACCTTCCAGGGATAGTATATGTGATGGTTGTTGATAAAAACGGAAGGATAGTAGCCCATACCAACCCTTCTCAATTAGGCCAATTTATTCCTGTAAATGATTCTACCTTCAAAACCTGGGAAAGTTTAGATAATAATGGGATAAAACACTTTAACCGTCCGGTTTTCAAGGAAGACTTTTCTTTAGGTGCGGTTAGGGTAGGAGTTTCAGAGGCAGACATCAATGATTTTATAGAACAATCCGTAAGGACGTTAAAAAATTATATGCTTTTTGTGTCAGGTGGGTTTCTGTTGGCAGCACTTGTAGTTTCCTATTTTATTTCTATCACCCTAACCAAGCCACTAAACAAACTTAAAAAAAGTATTCAAAAAATGCAGGCTAACGAGTTTGAATTTTGTGAAAACGAAAACCTTATTTTATGTAAAGACTTTTACCAGTGTAAAGATTATCAATGCCCTTCTTACGGAAAAACCAGATGTTGGCTTAACGAAGATTCGAAAAAATGGTGTAAGAGTGTTTTAAAAATTGAGTGTGAAGACTGTTTTGTTTATAAGTATTCATGTGGTGATGAGTTAGGTTATGTAATAGAAAGTTTTAATAAGATGGTAGCAGACCTAAGGTCTTATATGGAACAACTTGATAAAGCCACCAAAGAAAAAATTAAGCTTGAAAAATATTCTGCGGTTTCAGAGATGGCCATGGTGGTTGCTCATGAAATCAAAAATCCGTTAAACTCTATTAAGGCTGCTTGTTCTTACCTTAAAACCAACTTTAAAGGTAAAATTTTGCAGGAATTTCTTTCTATCATAGACAAAGAAACCCAAAGATTAAATGAACTGATCACCGGTTTTTTAACTTATGCAAGGCCTGTTCCTTTAAAACTTGAAAAAACGCAGATTAATAATATCATAAAAGAAATAATAAATTTGGTGAAACCTGAGTTTGAAGAAGAAGGAAAACAAATAGAATTAAGTTTAGATCCTTCTATACCTGAGTTTTATTTTGACCCCTATCAACTCAAACAGGTGGTGTTGAACCTTTTGGTAAACGCTGGAGACGCTACGAAAAAAGGAGATAAAATCTCGGTTGCGACACAAAGAGAAGGGGGATTGGTAGTTATTTCTGTAAAAGATACCGGCGAAGGGATCCCAGAGGAGTTGTTAGATAAGGTATTTGAACCGTTTTTTACTACTAAAGTTACAGGATCAGGACTGGGACTTGCTTGTGTAGAAAAAATCGTTAGAGAACATGGAGGCAAGATATCTGTTTTCAGTAAAAAAGAAGAAGGGACAGAATTTAAAGTTTTCCTCCCGATAAGGCATGAACTATAAAATACTTTTTATAGATGATGAGATAAACAGTCTAAAAACCATTTCTACCATCCTCAAAAAACATGATTACACTATAATAACCGCCCAAACTGTAGAAGAGGGTATTTTTCAGCTTAGAAAACACAAACCTCACTGTCTACTTCTCGATTATAGGCTTCCTGGGATGGATGGGATAGAAATGTTAAGGTGGCTAAAAAAAGAAAACATCGTATTGCCGGTAATCATGCTTACTGCTTATGGAACGATCGAAAAAGCTGTAGAGGCTATGAAATTAGGGGCTTTTCATTATCTGGTAAAACCTGTTGACCCTAACCTTCTGGTTGAGGTAATCAAAGATGCCATCTCTAAACATGAAAAATTAGACTATAAAGAAGATATCTCTCATAAATTTCCAGAGATCATAGCTAAAAGTTCGGTAATGAAAGAAATTTTTTATATAATAGAAATGGTAGCTGATAGTAACTCTAACGTGCTTATTACTGGAGAATCTGGTACAGGTAAAGAACTGATAGCAAGGGCAATCCATAGGCTCTCCAAAAGAAAAGACCGTCCGTTTATAGTGGTTGACTGCACTACCCTTCCAGAGAATCTTTTAGAAAGCGAACTTTTTGGATACGAAAAAGGAGCATTTACCGGAGCTACAGAGAAAAAAATAGGACTTTTAGAGTTAGCTAACGGGGGCACTGTATTTTTAGACGAGATAGGAGAATTACCTACAAGTCTACAAAAAAAGTTTTTAAGATTCTTGCAAGAAAAGGAATTTCAAAGGTTGGGAGGACTTAACAAAATCAAGGTTGATGTAAGGGTGATTGCTGCTACCAACAGAGATCTCGAAAACGCGGTTAAAGAAGGCTCTTTCAGAGAAGACCTATACTGGAGGCTTAACGTAGTAAGGGTGCACCTACCTCCCCTTAGGGAAAGAAAAGAAGATATTCCTCTTCTTATACAGCATTTTGTCCAAAAATTTGCTAAGGAAAACAATCGTCCTATACCGATGGTAGAACCTGAGGTGATGGACATGTTGATAAACTACGAATGGCCTGGCAATGTAAGAGAACTTATGCATGTGATAGAAAGAGCGGTTATTCTTTCTACCTCTGGAGTAATTTCCCTAAAGCATCTCCCAAAAAGAATTTTAGGCTCAAAAGAAAAAGAAATTTCTCCCTCAAATACCTTAAACTTATTAGAAATGGAAAAAAGTCTTATCCTTAAAGCATTAGAAGAAACTGGATGGAACCAAACTAAAGCGGCTCAGTTGTTAGGCATCTCAAGAAAACAACTGAGGACTAAGATGAAACACCATGGGCTTCTTTCTAGAATTTCTAACCAGGAAGAAGAGGAAAAAGATTAAAACATAAAATAAAACATAAAATAAATCTATAGGCTCCCTCTAAAGGAGGGAGCCTAATTGACCTAAGATTATACATTATACCTTAAACTGAGAAACTATATCTTTAATCTCTTCAGCAATTCTTCCTACTTCTTCACCTGATGCCTTAAGCTTTTGAGAAGAGCTAATCAATTTTTCTACACCAATCTTTATGGCTTGAGCGTGGTCTTCGTTTAAAAGCACTTTGTCTCTGGCAAAAGTAATATGCTCAAAGACGTTTTGGACAACTATAGCCTGTTCTTCAACTGCTGCAGCGATAGCCACCGATGCCTCTTCTACTTTTTTCATCATTTCTACGATACTTCCTACAGAATGAGCAACTGAATTGCTATTCTGTAATAAAAGGTCGATCTTTTTCTTGATGTTTTCTGTAGCAACTTGTGTTTGTTTGGCAAGCTCTTTAACTTCGTTGGCTACTACGGTAAACCCCTTGCCAGCTTCCCCAGCACGAGCTGCCTCAATCGATGCATTGAGGGCAAGAAGATTGGTCTGGTCTGCGATATCTTTAATCAGGTCTACTACTTCTATGATCGTTGAAGAAGATGAAATCAACTCTTCTACTAAATTTTTTGATTTATCTACTTCTCTGGCAGTATCAGCTACGATTGACTTGCTTAACTGGGCTTTTTCGCTTATCTCTTTGATGGCTTTAGTAAGCTCATCAAGTTGAGTGGTCACATTATTTATAACCTCTACGGTCTCAGATGAACTTGCACTTATAAGGTCTGCTTTTTCCGTAAATTCCTTAACAGAGTTAAAGGTGGTGTCTACATCGTCTTGAAGTTTTTTAGAAAGTCTAAACAAATCCTCAGCCTTTTCTATTAGGTTTTTAACTATCGAAGCTAAAGTTTCTAAGAAATGGTTAAATTTAGAGGCTAACACTCCTAACTCGTCTTGAGACTTAACTTCAAATCTAAAGGTTAAATCGCCTCCACCTCTACCGAGTTCTTCTACCATATTGGTTGTGTCTGACAAAGATTGTGAGATTTTCTGTAAGGTTTTGTTTATCACCATAAAACCAAAGAAAAACACCACAAAGGCAACAAGCCCCAAGATAAATCCGCTAAAACGAAAAAGATTTATAATCTCTCCACGCTTGATACCTATGATAATAAATCCTATCTGGTTGTTTGAATAATCATAAAGAGGAATGGCGTGAAAAACTAAAGAGCCAACCTCCACAGGGTATTTTTTGGCATTAATAAGCTTTTTTAGTAAGTTCTCTTCGATGTTTTCGGTTTTAGAATAAAGAATTCCTTTGTCTAAGACTTTGGCCTCACCCTTAGCAAGATAAGGGCTCATAATCTTTTCTAAGTCCTTGTTTACAAGGATCACATAATGGGAAATTTGAGTATAAGTAGACTGTAAATTTTTAACTAAATCTCTAAGATTCATTCCCAATTCAACAGAACCAATGGTTTGTCCATCTCTTACTATAGGAGCAATACCCCTAAGGAAAAGACCGTCTCTTCCTGCCTCAAGTCCAGTAAGAAGCTGTTTTTCCTTCTGCACTTTAGCTACAGTAAAACGAAAAGTGGATAAGTCGTCAAGTTTTACATCTTCCCCTTGAGGACGGTTCCAGCGTAAAAAAGACCTTGGGCCAGGGAGATGAAAATGTATATGATATTTACTTAATCCAGCTGCTTTAATCTGGGGGGTAACTGTTTCACGAAGGATCTGACCATACTTTTCGAAAATCTTTTTATTGGCATCATTTACCTCAGAAAGGGTACCTGCTTCCTTAAGTAAAGATACATAAACATCACTGACAGCTCTATTGGCCAACAAGGAGGCATAGGATGCAAGAGTTTCTCCTTCATCTTTAATGGTTATCTTATACGCGTTCGCAAGAATCCCAATAAGTTTTTCTGTATCCTTAGCATAGATAAAATGTTTGGTAACCACATACAAAAAGAAGCCACTTGTCAAAAAGAAGATCAATGAAATGTAAAAAAGTCTCTTTTTTAACTGTTGAATTAATGAAAGATTGGCCATACCAATCCCTCCTTTTTATGTTTATTACAGATATTTTTAAGGCAAAAAGGGGAAAACCCCGAGGATAATGGTAAAGCATAAGGCAACAACAAGTACCAATCTTAAAGATATAGCCATAGAAGGCATAGAGATTTGCCCTTCATAAAAAAACATCTTTACACCTACCCTTAGATAGTAGTATGCAGAAAGGATGCTGAAAAGAATACAGATTACCGCAACCCAGGTATATCCAGATTCTATGATAGACTTAAATATAAAGAATTTGGCTACAAAACCACCAAAAGGGGGAAGGCCTGTCAGGGAAAAAAGGAAAACTAACATGGATATAGCTAAAAATAGGTTAGCCTGAGAAAGTCCTAAAAAGGCATTTATCCTTTCTCCTTGAGGAAAAGAAATAAGAGTAGCAAAAGCACCAAGGTTCATAAAGGTATATACAAGGGCATAAAAAGAAATAGCCTTGAGTCCTGAGGTTGAGCAGGCTATAACCGCAAGTAAAAGATAGCCTGCATGGGCTATAGAAGAATAGGCAAGAAGACGTTTAAGATTGACCTGTCTTAAGGCTAAGATATTACCTATGGCCGCGGTTAAAAGGGCTACAAAAATCAAAGGGCCTACCCATAGTTCAGGTTTTTGAGACAAAGCTTCGGTGAGAAAACTTGCCATAGCCCCTATGGCAGCAACCTTAGGGCCTACAGACATAAAAGCTGTAACCGGAGTAGGAGCGCCTTCGTAAACATCAGGAGACCACTGATGAAAAGGGGCAAGCCCAGCCTTAAAAGTAAAGGCAGAAAGGATCAATATAATTCCCGTAAAAAGATAAAACGGATGTTGAGACATCAAAGGAAGGTTTTCAGCGATAATCTTAAAGGTTGTTCCTCCAAATATACTGTAAAAGATAGAAATCCCTAAAATCAACAAGGCTGAAAACATACTACCTAAGAGATAATACTTAAGTGAGGCCTCGTTTGTCTTAGGGTCTGTTACCACAAAACCAGCCAAAAGATAAAGACAAAGGGACATAAACTCTAAAGAAAGAAAAAGACTTAAAAGTTCCTTAGAAGAAACCATAAACATCATCCCTAAGGTGCTAAGCATAAGAAGAAGGTTAAACTCATAAAAGAGGTCATCCTTTATCTGGGAGTAATTCATACCCAAAAGGCTACAAATCCCTAAGTTTATCAAAAACACAAGTTTTAAGGTTTGACTAAAGGGATCAGCTACAAACATCCCTTTAAAGGCTTCTCCCTGAACCTGAAACAACGTAAGCAAAGTTAAAACAGAAAAAGCGATTACCAGCAAGGAATGAACCACCCTTTTTTTTATCCAAAGGCCTAATACAAAATAAAACAAAGTAAATCCTATAAAAAGAAGTTCAGGAAAAAACGGAGTCAAGTTTATCATGGTTACCTCCTAAAACTATTTCTAAAGGCCTTAGGTTAGAAAATTGATGATTTGTATCACCGAGTCCTTTAACACACCTAAAAGCACCTGGGGATAAAAACCTATCATAAAAACCAAGACCACTAAAGGTATAAACATTAGCACTTCTCTTAGGTTGAGGTCATAAAGTTGGTCTTTAATCTCAGCAGGCACCTCTTTAAATACAACCCGATAATAAAGCCAAACCATATAAGCGGTTCCCAAGACAAATCCCAGAGGTAAAAAAGCTCCTAAAAGGATTCTGTCTTTAAAAACACCAAGGGCTATCAAAAATTCCCCTATAAAAGAGTTAGTGCCTGGAAAACCTATGGCTGCCGCAGAAAAAAGGGTATAAAAAAACACAAAAATCGGAACAACCTCTCCAAGTCCTCCATATTTACTCAGGTCTCTTGTGTGTGTTCTTTCGTAGATAACACCTATACACATAAAAAGTGCACCAGTTACTATACCGTGATTGATCATTTGAAGGATCGCTCCTTCTATAGCTTCTTTATTTAGGGTAAAGATACCCAACGTAACAAAACCCATGTGGCTTATACTGGAATAGGCTATCAAACGTTTAAAGTCTGTTTGCATAAGGGTGACTAAGGCTCCATAAATAATCGCTATAACAGAAATTATTTGCATCATCTCTTTTAATCCAAGGGTTGCTTCTGGACAGAAAGGAATGGTAAACCTTAAAAATCCATAAGCCCCAACTTTAAGAAGGATACCAGCCAAAATCACTGAACCTGCGGTAGGGGCTTCTGTATGGGCATCAGGAAGCCAGGTATGGAAGGGAAACATGGGAACCTTCACGGCAAAAGCTACAAAAAAGGCTAAAAACAGCCAGTATTGAAGGTTTACAGGCAATTGAACTTTAGAAAGCTCTATGACATCAAAAGTCTTTCCTCCTGCATAATAAAGCACGATAATTCCTATTAACATCAACACACTACCAGCAAAGGTAAAGATTACAAACTTAACCGAGGCATAAATTCTGTTGTGACTACCCCAGATACCTATAAGCAAAAACATCGGGATAAGCATCGCTTCCCAAAAGACATAAAACAAAAACATGTCTAACGCACAAAAAACACCTAACATGATGGTTTCCATCATCAAAAGTAAAGCATAAAACTCTTTTACCCTTTGTTTAATAGCTGTCCAGGAACACAACACACATAAAACACTGATTAAAAGGGTTAACATAACAAAAAGTAAACTTATTCCATCTATCCCGACCTTATAGTAAGCGTTTAAGAAAGGAATCCACCAAAAGGTTTCTACAAATTGAAACTGTGGATTGGTTTTGTCAAAATTTGTCCACAAAGGAATACCAAAGACCAAGTTTAACAGGGTAGTCCCTAAGGCAATAAACTTAGCCAAACTCTCTTTTTTAACCAGAAAGATCAAAGCAGCCCCTAACAAAGGAAAGAAAATAAGAAAAGAAAGGGTTGGAAAGCCTAATTCACCCATCTACTCACCCCTTTAAGAAAGCATCGGTAAAACCAAAATTAACAAAAGGGTTATCAAACCTATGATCATGAGAAAGGCATAATCTGAAACCTTTCCTGTTTGGATTACTTTTATAATCTCACTTAACTTTAAAGATCCTTTGGCTAAGTTATGATAACTTTTGTCAACCCCAGAAGTATCAAATTTTTTAGAAAGCCTTGCTAAGGCTAACATACCTCTTACAAAGATTTTTTCGTAAGCCTCACCGATTATCTGGTAGTCTATCTTAGCGATCACCTTTTCTGCCAAAAACAAAAACCCAGCTGTGGCCTTGCGATAAAACCAGTCGGTATCAAGGTTTACACATCTGATTTCAGGAGGATAAAGGCCTGAAAGCATAAGTAGGGTAAAGGCTAAGGCCGAAAAAGCAAGAAGCTGTGTTTGATCGATTACATGGGCTGGGGTATAAGGGTTATAATCTACAGGATAAGGTAAGATACCATAAAGCGTTCCAGGGAAAATACCTATAGCCACACATAGAAAAGCCGCTATTCCCATGGCTACCAACATATGAGTAGGGGCTTCCTTAGGTTTTAAGCCAGAGTCATGGCTGAAAAAGGCAAAAAAGGGAATTTTAATTCCCGAGTGATGGAATACACCAGCAGAAGCAAATAAAAGCGTCAACCATATAAATAGCATTCCTCCTTCACCAGCGGCAGAAACTATCATAGACTTACTAACAAAACCACTGGTTAAAGGAACACCAGAAATAGAAGCTGCACCAACGATACAGAATATCGTCGTAAGAGGCATATACTTATATAATCCCCCCAGGTCAGTGGCATTAATCTTCCCAGTTCTATAAAGCACTGCCCCCATAGACATAAAAAGCAAGGCTTTATACAGGATATGGCAAAAGGCATGGGCTACTGTACCGTTTAAAGAAAGTTGGGTCCCAATCCCAATACCTGTGATCATAAATCCAACCTGGTTTATAAGGCTATAGGAAAGCACTCGCCTGAGATTATTTTCGATCACGGCATAAAATATAGGAAAAGCGGTCATCAAAGCCCCTATATAAATTAAAAGCTCTGTCCCGTAAAAACCTCTTGCCAAAACATAGACTGCTGTCTTGGTGGTAAAAGCAGAAAGGAAGACCGTTCCTGTTTCCGTAGATTCAGGATAAGCATCAGGAAGCCAGGCATGAAGGATAGGAAAGGCAGCGTTAATCCCAAAACCCAAAAAGATAAGCCAAGAAGCTAAATCTTGATAATTCAACCCGATATATTCAAACTTAAGAGAACCTGTTTGTTTAAACCAGAGTACCATACCACCTAAAAGCAATAAACCTCCGGCTAAATGAACCAACAGATATCTCATGCCTGCGGAGATAGCTTTTTTATTCCTAGCTGTAAGGATGACCAAGGTTGAAGCTAAGGCCATAATCTCCCAGAAAACATAAAGTGTAGCTAAGTCTCCTGCGAAAACCACCCCTAAAGCTGCACCTGCATAGATAAAAGCAGATACTAAATGAAGGTTGTCTTTAACATGAAGGCTGTAGATGGCAGCTATAACCGAAATTAAAGAAAAAATATACCCAAAAGGCAAAGACAACCTGTCTACCCTTTTTAAAACAAGCTCTAAATCAAGCACCTTAAAAACCCATGAGATACCCTCTGACAAACTAATTACATAGAAAAAAGTCAAAAGCGGTAATCCTACTATATAAACGCTCCTAAGCCTACCTCTTAAAAAAGGGATTAACAAACTTCCAAAGATGAGGATGAGTGCAGGGGGTATGTTAATCATCATAGTAGTCTTCCCTCCTCATTACCAGAGGCCTTAAAATGTGCTTTGCTGCTAACACCAACAACACACAGGCTACAAAACCAAAGGTTCCATAAAAAGAAGGATAACCATCAAAACCGAAATAAGCATGTTTATGGATAAAAGGGTCTATTAAAACTACCAGCACCAAAAATAGATAAAACCCTCTTAAAAACCTCTTAACGTTTTCCTGATAATCAAAAAAACCTTTTTTTTCTTCTTGCATAAAGGTACCCCCCTTTAGTGAGGCCTGTATCCCAGATAAAAGATGAAAAACAAATACAAAACAGCAATGGTAAAAACTATGTAAAATGCCCTTTTGTATCCTGGCCAGGGGTTATGTTTTAGTATTTGTCTTTCTTGGGCTATATCTTCCTGAGGCAAGCTCACCTAATAACCTCCTTAGCAAGGTTTATTAAAAAGTCCGGATAAAGACCTAAAATAACGCTGATGATAGCTGTAATCAAAAGGGTAGTAGCCATAAAAGGGTTTTCTTTGACTGGATGATGGGTTTCATGCCCTTCTCCCTTATATTCCTTAAAATAAGCTCTATAAACTATGGGAAAAAAATAGCCTGCATTAAGTAAAGAACTAGAAAGAAGGACAACTAAGGTCCAAAAATTGTGGGCTTCTATGGTACCAAGAAGGAGATACCATTTGGTAATAAAGCCTCCTACCATAGGGATACCTACCATACCAAGTGCTCCTATCGTAAAAGAGGCCATGGTAATAGGTAGTTTTTTCGCTATACCGTCGAGTTGACTAACCTCAGTTTTGTGAGCACAAACATAGATAGAGCCAGCACAAAAAAAGAGGGTTATTTTGGCAAAGGCATGGTTAGAGATATGGATAATGCTTCCGATAGTACCATGATAGGTAAGCAAAAGAGCACCGAGTAAGATGTATGAAAGTTGGCTAACGGTTGAATAGGCAAGCCTTGCTTTTAAGTTATCTCTGGTAAGGGCAATGATCGAAGCAGTGGTAATGGTAAAAGCTGCTATAAAAAGAGCCAAATCCGTGGTATAAAGAAGTTTCATCGTTTCTTGACCAAACACAAAAAATATGGTTCTTAACACGGTAAAAACCCCGGTTTTTACCACCGCTACCGCATGAAGAAGGGCAGAAACTGGAGTAGGAGCCACCATCGCCGCAGGAAGCCAACCATGTAAAGGCATCGCAGCAGCCTTGGCAAACCCATAAAAATACATAAGAAAAAGTACACTTAAAAGTCCTCGATGAGCCTCTACTATATGGCTAGGGAAGATTCCTCCTTTTTGAAACTCAAGGGTACCTGCTAAAAGATAGGTGATGGTTATGGCTGCTACCAAAAACAGCTTAGCAGAACCTATCAAATAAATGGCATACTTTCTCGCCCCGGCTCGAGCCTCTTGTGTCTCATGATGAGCCACTAAAGGATAGGTTACAAAGGTAAGGGCTTCGTAAAATAAAAACATCGTAAAAAGGTTGGCAGAAAAGGCAACCCCTATGGTAGAAGAAAGTGCACCAGCAAAACAAGCATAAAATCGAGTTTGTTTTTGTTCGTGATGGCCCCTCATGTATCCTATAGAATAAAACGTAGTAATGATCCATAAAAATGAGGCTCCAAGGGCAAAAAGCAGTCCCATCGCATCTACTCTAAACTTCAAAGAGATCCCAGGAAGTATAGAGAAAACTTCAAACTCTAAAATCTTTCCTGAAACTACCTCAGGGACCATCGATAAAACCAAGATAAATTTGATTATACCTGCCAAAACAGACCAGAATTCTCTTAAGTTAGGATTCCTTTCTCCGGTAGCGATGATAAAGGGTATAGCTAAAAGAGAAACCAGCACACAGAGTAAAGGTGTGATAGAGGTTTCTACTACCATCTTAGTCTTCCCTCAATAAATTGAATTCGTCTACTTTTAAGGTTGCTTTATTACGATAGGTTATAACCAAGAGAATAAGACCCACAGCTACAGCTCCAGCAGCACACCCTATGATAAAAAGCGCCATAACCTGAGGTCTTATGTCTTGTAAATAATGGCCTAAAGCCACTAAAGAAAGATTGACTGCATTAAGCATAATCTCTATAGAAAGAAGTAACATTATCAGGTTTCTTCTGATAAGAAAACCTACCAGACCTATCCCAAAAAGACAAAAGCTTACAATAAGATACCAGCTAAGAGGAACCATTAGTCTTCCTCCCAAAAAGCATAATTCCTATCCCAATAAGGGGTACTAAAAGGATAAACCCTAACAAAATAAGAGGATAAACATAGTCGCTAAAAAGAACCAAGCCTAAGGCTTTACTGTGTCCTTCCTTTTCTATAAACTCTATGGTATAAGGACCTTGATAAAAAATCTTATAATTCAAACCACCTATTACTAAAAAAAACACCAGCAAAAGAATAGCCCAAACTCTTAACTGCCAAGACTTTAAAAACACCTCACCTTTTTCTTCCTCTTTCAGGTCTAACAGAAAGATGACAAACAAAAACATCACCAAGATCGCCCCTGCATAAACTATAATCTGTACCACCGCTAAAAATTCTGCATTAAGTAAAAGATACAACCCTCCTAAATGCACAAAGGTTAATAAAATCCAGAGCAAACTTTTTACAGGATTTTTCTGAGTAATACCTAAAATCCCTGTCCCTAAAATCATCAAGGCAAAATAAAGAAAAAGACCTTGTAGAACCATCCTTTTCTCCTATGCAAACAACTTTTTAAACAAGATGGTAATAAAAAGGTTCACAAATCCCAAAGGTATTAGAACTTTCCATCCAAGACTTAATAACTGGTCAAACCTGTATCTTGGGAAAGTAGCCCTAACCCAGATATAAAGAAAGATAAAAAGATACACCTTTAACAAAAACCACACCCATCCTGGTATCCACTTCAAAAAAGGAAGAATAGCCATCACATATTTAGGAACGGTCCATCCACCTAAATAACACAGCGCTGCCAGGCTTGCCATGATATACATAGCTGTATATTCTCCGAGGAAAAACAAGGCATACCTAAAAGCACTATATTCGGTTAGATACCCTGCAACCAGCTCGGGTTCTGCCTCAGGAAGGTCAAAAGGGGTCCTGTTGGTTTCAGCAAAGGCAGCAACTACAAAAACTACGAAACCTATTATTTGAGGTATGGCATAAAAACCAAAAAGTGAGTTATGTTGAGCAAGGACAATATCGCTCAGCTTAAGAGAACCTGCCATAAGAACTACAGAGGCTAAGCTTAGTGTTAGAGCAATTTCATAACTCAACACCTGAGCAGCTGCCCTTAATCCACCTAAAAAGGAATATCTACTGTTAGAAGACCAACCTGCAAGGATAATTCCATATACAGCCAAACTGGCTGAAGCCAGAATAAAAAGAACTCCTACATTTAGGTCTGCTAAAATAAAACCTTGCTCAAAAGGGATGACCGTAAGATTAACCGCGGTAAAAGCAAAAACTATGATCGGAGCTATCTTAAATACCGGTTGATAGGCAGATTGAGGGATTATGTTTTCTTTTCCGAAAATTTTTAAAAAATCAGCTAAAGGCTGAAGAATACCATGAGGTCCTACTTCTTTTGGACCAAAACGTGCCTGAGCTCTTCCGATTATCTTTCTTTCAGCATAGGTGGTAAAGGCCACATGCACCAAGGTTATAGCAAAGATAAATACAGTTTTTAAAACCAAAAAACCAAACTGATAAAAATCTAAAGTTCTATCCATGGTTTGTCCTTCTCCCTAAGTCTAACGGATTAGGTCCTTTACTCCATCCCAGGGGCCTTCCCCTTTAACAGGATAATCTTTTCTCAAAGGATAACCTTTCCAGTCTTCTGGCATGTAAATCCTTTTTAAATCTGGATGCCCTTTAAAAACGATCCCAAACATGTCATAGCATTCCCTTTCTAACCAGTTGGCAACAGGCCAAAGGTCTACTACACTGTCTATGGTAAGGTCTTCTTCATCGATAAGGGCTTTTATCCTAAGCTGAACCTTATTAGGAAGGCTATAAAGCTGATAAACTACCGCAAAACGAGGGATCTTCCCTAAAAAATCTACCCCAAAAAGGTCTTGCAGATAGTTAAAACTCCAATTCTCTTTAAGCCACCTTAAAACAGCTTTTACTTTATCTTTTTTTACCACCAAAAACTTCTGTTTTCTAAACTCTCCTATCTCTAAAATTTCTTCTTTAAATTGCTGTTGAAGGTCCTTTAAGATCTCTTCAACCATTCCAAAGCCTCCTTTTTGATCTCATAAAAATAGCCTAACAAAATAAGAAAGATAAAAAACAGCATCCCCCAGAAACCAAGGAAACCAAGGCTATTAAAGGTTAAGGCCCAAGGAAAAAGAAAGACCAACTCCACGTCAAACACCACAAAAAGGATAGCTAACACATAATAACCGATGAAGAACCTTTCTCTTACCTCTCCTGAAGGCAAATTACCTGATTCATAGGCCATAAGTTTCACAGCGGTCTTTTTCTTTGGACTAAGCAATTGATTTATAAAAATCGCGGCCACACTAAAAATGGTAGCCAAAATTAACATCAAAAAAACAGGCAAGTATTTTATCGGTAAGTAAGTACCTGGGGTCACAGGCTAACCCTCCTTTTTAATCCTGATAGGGGTAGGAAACCTTTTTTCATAAGGAAGTCTTATCCTTTCTATCCCTCTTAGATACCAGAATTTGTTTATATATTCTTGGTGCTTATAAAGACTTAAAAACTCATCCCAGTTTTGAAGTAACTTTTCTTTGGTAAAGTAATTTTCCTCTTTATCGTATGCTGCATACTCATAAAACTCAGTAAGGACGATAGCATTTACAGGGCATACCTCTACACAATATCCACAATAAACACATCTAAAGGCCTCAATTTCATATTTAGTAAGCACTCTTCTTCCTGAGGTTTCATCTTCCTTGTATCCGATGTAGATGCACTGAGAAGGACAAACTCTTGCACATCTTAAACAGGCCACACATCTCTCTTTACCTGTTTCAGGGTCTCTAACTAAGGCATGTCTTCCTCTAAAACCTGGAGCGATCTCTCTTTTTTGTTTGGGGTATCTTATGGTAACCGGCTGGGTAAAAATGGTTCTTAAGGTGATTAAAAGCCCTTTTATAAGGTCTATCAACAAGATCTTTTTTAACAGTTGTTTCATTTATCAGCCTCTCCCATAACGATATCAAGGGTTCCGATGATGGCTACCACGTCTGCCAAAAACTGACCCTCTGCAAGCTTAGGAATGGCTGAAATATGTATAAAAGAGGGCACCCTAATCCTTACCCGGTAAGGTCTCCCTGACCCATCACTTATGATAAAAAACCCAAGTTCTCCTTTTGCCCCTTCTACTGCTGAATAGATTTCCCCTTCAGGTAAAAGAGGTTCCTTCTCTTTTAAAAAAGAAATAAAAGCACCGGTAGACCAACCTTCTGGATGAAGCTTTTTTTTACCAGAAGGGGGAAGGTCTAACTCTATAGCGTTTTCTGCCAGGATACTTCCTTCTGGCATTTTCTGAATACATTGTTTAACTATTTTAGCAGATTGCCTCATCTCTTGGACACGACATAAATATCTATCATAGGTATCTCCGTGTTTTCCTACCGGGACCTCAAAATCTACCTCACTGTATGCGTCATAAGGGAAATGTTTTCTTACATCATAGTTTATTCCCGAACCCCTAAGACTGGGACCTGTAAGACCATAAGCTATAGCATCTTCAGGATTTATAACTCCAACCCCTCTGGTACGGGCTATCCAAATCCTGTTTTCTGTAAGCAAACCCTCGTATTCATCTATTTTTTGAAAAAATCCATCGATAAACCTGTCTATTTTTTCTAAGGTTTTTTCTTCTACATCAATCCTTACTCCTCCTATTCTTGGATAACTAAAGGTAAGCCTTGCTCCGCAAATTTCTTCTAAAAACCAGAGGATCTGTTCTCTTTCTCTAAAACAATAAAGAAAGACTGTCATCGCACCTATATCAAGGGCATGAGTAGCTAACCAAAGTAAATGATTGCTAATCCTTGACAATTCGCAGACCATAGTACGGAGAAACTTAGCTCTTGGAGGAGGCTCTATCCCTAAAAGTCTCTCAACAGCCACACAATAACCTACGTTGTTTATCATGCTTGCGATGTAATCTAACCTATCGGTTAAAGGTACAACTTGAGGATAGGTTTTAGTCTCAGCAAGCTTTTCTATACCTCGATGAAGATACCCTACCTCAGGCCTACAGCGGGCAACCCTTTCCCCCTCAAGTTCTAAAAAAAGCTTTAACACTCCATGGGTAGCTGGATGGTGAGGACCCATCTGTAAAACAAACTTTGAGGGTTCTATCTGTTCTAAAACATACCCTTTCATTTGTTATAACCTTCTAAAATTTTTTGTTGTAATTTTATAATCCCCTGGAAAAAAGCCTCTGGCCTTGGTGGACAACCAGGTATGTAAACATCTACCGGAAGGATCTGGTCTACCCCTTGCAAAACACTATAGGTTTGAAAAATTCCTCCGGTTGAGGCACAGCTACCTACCGCAATAACGAACTTAGGCTCTGGCATCTGATCATAAAGCCTTCTCACAATCGGAGCCATTTTATAGGTAACCGTTCCGGCTACTATCATCAAATCTGCTTGACGAGGAGAGGCTCTAAAAAGAACCCCTAACCTATCAAAATCATAGTGACTGGCACCGGCTGCCATCATCTCTATAGCACAACAGGCAAGCCCAAAGGTAAGGGGCCAAAGCGAATTCGCCCGGCCCCAGTTTATGAGTTTATCAAGGGTGGTGAGAAGGACACTATCAGTCCCCTTTACCAACTTTACCCCGTCTGCTATTTCAACCGTAGGGTTTTCCATCTTAATAGAGGTTAGCATAGGCTTCCTTTACAAACTTTTCTCTTTTAATAGTAGAAGCTTCTTGAGTTGAAACCCATTTTAAAGCATGGGTAGTACATTTAGACACACAAGCAGGTAAAAGTCCCTGGTCAATCCTGTCTTTACAATAGTCACACTTAACTACTTTCCCGGTCTCTGGGTTAAACTGAGGAATACCCCAGGGACAGGCAGTGATACAGTTTTTACAACCAACACAAAGATTTGGTTCTACAAAAACTATTCCATCTTTAGCCCTTTTCTGCATAGCTCCTGTGGGGCAGGCTTTTACACACCAGGGGTCTTCACAATGAAAACAGGGCATAAAGATAAACCGTTGAACCACCTGTTCGTTTATAGCTTTGATTTCGGTTGGGATGATCCTGCAAAGCCTTGGCCCAGGGCCTAACCCTTTGTTGGTTTTACAGTGAACTTCACAGGCAAAACAACCGATACATCTGTTGTGGTCCTGATATATATAATAAAGGCTCATAACTCCCCTCCTTCTTAAGCTTTTTTGACTTTTACAAAGTTTTCAAAAAGAACACCTGTATGGCTTCCTAATGCAAATTTATCAAAAGCTCCTTTAAGCAATCTTCCCTCGTTAAGCCCTTTACCATAAACCCTGCTTAGCCAGGGAATGTCATTTTGATATCCTCTTACCATAAACACTGCCTCAGGATGGATAAAAGGAGTTACTTTGGCCTTGATTTTTCCTGTATAGTCTCCTGAGGAAACCTCTACCCAATCCCCATCTTTTATCCCTAATCTTTCTGCTACCTCGTCGTTTATCCAGAGTTCGTTTTCTGGTTTGATTTCATTCAATAACGGATTATTCTGGGTCCTAACATGGGTATGCATGGCTGCTCTTCCAAAAATAAGTCTAAACTCTCCCTCTTCTACCTTAGGTTTCTCTGGAGTTTTATAAGGATAAAAGATTGGTACCTCTCTTTCTTGCATCTTGGAAGAAACAATTTCGATCTTTCCGGAAGGAGTTTTAAACTTTAGCTGATCCCGAGAATAAAGAACCTGCTCCTTACAAAGCGAAACAAAACCCTTAGCCTCAAAGTCCTCGATTTTTATCCCTGTACCCTCTAATTGATAATTCCAGATGTCCTCAATACTTTCATAGGGGACGTATTTTTCCAAACCAAGCTTTTTACATAACTGGGTAAAAATCCACCACCTGGGTTTGGTATCGTAAACCGGGTCGATGGCCTTCCTTCTTAAAATAAAAGCAGGTTTAGCCCCTCTCTGTAAACCAATGATGTCATCCCTTTCAAGATAGGTTGATTCTGGAAGGATAACATCGGCAAACCAACTGGTAGTACCATAATCTACAGGAATATGGACTAAAAGTTCAAGTTTCCTGGTGATTTCCTTAATATCTTCTAACGGCATCCCTGCAAAGGGGTCATATCTATACACAAAAAGTGCTTTTATAGGATAGGGTTCTTCAGTTTTGATCGCTTTGTATAGATGTAAGATATGGCCAGCTCCATCATACAAAAATCCCTTACCTAATTCAGCCTCAATTCGTTTATCTTGAGGGGCTGGAATGGGGTCTAAGAGACTTTTTAACGGTTGAGCCCCTACCTCTTTAGGAGATTTAGCTAAAATCAAACCTCCTTTTTGTTCCAAATTCCCAAGTAAAAAGTTTAATATCCAGACTGCCCTGGCATAATAGAAAGAATCTGTATACCTTGCACCAAACCAGTAAGGATAGATTATCACCCTTGGCTTAGCCTCAGAAAGTTCTCTTGCCAATTTTATGATTTGGTACTCAGGAACTCCAGACTCTGCTTCAGCCCACTTTGGAGTATAAGGTTTTATAAATTCTTCTAAATCTGTAATACCCAACATGTATTTATTTACAAAATCCCTGTCGTATAAATCTTCTTTTAAAATTTGATGGATCAAAGCCAGTACTACAGCATAGTCTGTCCCAGGTCTGATTCTTAAGTATCGTGTTGCCTTGGTGGCAGTTACGTTTACCCTTGGGTCAAAATAGGTAAGTTTAGCTCCCTTTTCTAAGGCTTTTAACACATTGTTAGCCTCTTTAACCACCACCGCATCAAAAAAGGCCCTACCAAAGGACACTATATGTCTGGCGTTAGCAAAATCATAACTTATTTGATTTCTCGGAATACCGATTAAACTTTGAAGTGCTAAATCTGCGTCTTTTCTACACAGGTCATCATGGTTAAAATAGTTAGGAGAACCTATCGCCTTGATAAAAACCCTTTGCATTTCTCCAAAAAGACCACCTCCTCGGTCTAAAAGAGCCACTGACTTAGGTCCGTATTTACCAATTATCTCAGAAAGTCTGTTGGCAATATAGTTCAAAGCTTCATCCCAAGAAACCCTTTTCCACTCTCCTGACCCTCTCTCCCCTATCCTTACCATAGGGCCTTGAGGACGCTCAAAATCATATACGTGAACCAACCCAGCAGAGCCCCTGGCACACATTGAACCCTCGATACCAGCTGCATAGGGATTACCCTCTATCCAGGTAATCCTTCCATCTGTTACCTCAACCCTTATAGGACACCTTGCAGAACACATCCCACATACAGAAAACACCTGTTTTTTCATATGCCCTCCCCTGCCTGCTTTTTACCCCAAGTTTTTATGGAGTTTAATAACAAAATTTATGCCTAAAAACAGAAACAAACTTACTTGCCTATAAAGACTCTTTCTCCTAAACGATTAACCTATTTGGACTAAAGTTTGTCCCAAAAAGGACAGCGATTAGTCTGAAAGGATAGGAAGTCTTCTTATCATAAACCTGGTAGACAAGATGATTAACACAACCATCGAAAGAGAAAGCGCAACCTCCATCCAAGAGGGATAGTATTTTTGAGACCAAGGAATATACCAGTTATAGGCAATCAAACAGACGATCAGACGATTAACTATTATCCCCAGGGCTATCCAAAAAGACAATATCCTAACCCAAAAAGGTTTTTCTTCCTTTACGGCCCATAAAAGTAAAATCAATGGAATTACACCAAAAAGCAAATGTTCTAACACAAAAAGGACTCCATAGGTAGAACTTAAATTTATATAGTGTAGTTTTTCTTGATGGAACAGGTCCAATCCCCTAAGAAGAAGATATAACGTCAAAACTACAGCCAAAGCTTTTCCAAGACCAAGGGTCTTTTTATCAAATGCCTTTTGGTCAAACCTTTTTAGCTGATGTTTAAAATATCTATGGGTAATCGCACTTTCTATCACCACCACAGCCATTCCACCTAATACTGCTGTAATAAGGAAAAACAGAGGCAACAAAGGAGAATACCAGAGGGGATGTAGCTTGGTTGGAGCTATCAAAAAAAGTGCTCCTAAGGCTGACTGATGGCCACCGGCTATGATCACCCCAAAAGCCGTAGCCCAAATCCCCAAGGAAGAAAAGAAGTTTCTCAACCTTTCTTGCCCTAACCATTCAAAAAAGGAAGGGAACCACTCAACCACACAGATGATGATATACAGAAAGAAATGCCAACCAACTAAAAACAGCACCGATTCTAAACCCCAGGACCAAACGATAGGATAAAACACCCGATAATACCTTCCAAGGTCAAAAAGAAGGGCTATAACCGCAAAAACATATCCTAACAGGCTTGAAAGGATGGCAGGTCTGGCAAAACTCTTGTAATCTTTCAGTCTAAAAAGATATACCACAGTTCCTAAGGTTAACCCAGGAGCTGCAAGGGCGATACCTGCTAAAATGTCAAAGGCTATCCACAGCCCCCAAGGATAGTCGTTATTTAAGTTGGTCGCAGGACCAAGGCCAAAAATAAGCCTATAAACCATCGCGTAAAAACCAAAAAGCAAAATTATTCCTGCTATCACATTCCAAGGAGTAAAGAGCCCAAAAACATAAGACTTAAAATCTGGAGCTAAGAGCAACTTTTGTTTAAATCCCTTTAAATCAAACTTTTCCATCTTTATTCCTCGTCTTTACCCTTCTTAGACATAGCCTTATAAGCTAAGTAGACCAGCACCGGGGAGGCTAAAATTTCTAACACCTTTACCGCAAAAAGATAGTTTCTGGTATAAACCGCCGGACTTTTTTTAAGTCCAGTAGGTAATCCTATCTTTTCAAAAGGAACAGGAGAGAGATATAACCAGCTTGTCCCACCAAAATCGTCCTCCCCATAGACCTTAGGATAGTATCTATGTGGGTTGTCTGCAATCAATTTATAAGCAAGTTTTAATAACTCCTCCCGTTTCCCAAACTTCAAGGCATCAGCCGAACAAACAGCCACACAGGCAGGTACTTTGCCTTCAACCATCCTGTCAAAGCACATCGTGCATTTAGTAACCTGTGGGGTTAAAGGGTCATAGTATTCATAGGCAGGAATGTCAAAAGGACAGGCAACCATACAATACCTACATCCTACGCATACCGTAGGATTATAGATCACCGCCCCTTCTTCTGTCCTTGTAAATGCCCCAACAAAACACGAAGAAGCACAGGCTGGGTCTAAACAGTGCATACATTGTTTTTTTACATAGATAACTTTTCCGTCAACATCAAACCGATTTACTACCGTAAAAGCACCGGCAGAAGGTCTTCTAATTTTTTCAAAAACTGAATTGATTTCAAATCTTGACCTTTCAAAATTTTCTATCGGCTGATTAGGGTTTTTATTCCATTCATTACAGGCCCATTCACATCTACGACACCCTATACATTTAGTAGCATCAAAAAGTACGCCATAACTTCCTTCTTTAGGTTCGTACTTGCTCTCTTTTCTTTTTAGGTAAATCTCCCAGTTTTTAGCGTTGGCCTGGGTATGGATGGTTTTAAAAGCTCTTTCTTCTTCGATAAATTTAGAGGCAGTATCTATTCCCAAAAGCCCAGGCAAACTCAAAAAACCTTTCAAAAAATTCCTTCTCTTCATACCTATTTCCTAAAACTTTTTCTTAGACTTAAACCATAAAAAAAGCAGGATGAACATAAAAAACGCGGCTCCAGAAATTACATATTCCGCACCATGATAACTAAAAAGTTTTTCCCATATATACATTTTTTCTCCCTAAAAACTAGGTAAACCTCTCTCTTTTTTAGGTTTATGGCAACTATCACAACTCATAGCCTTTTCTATCTTTAAATACTCATGGCATTTAATACACTGTCCATGATAAGCTGCCTGTAGTCTTGGCCTTTCAGGGTGTAAAGCATCAAAACTTATTCCATGGCAAGAACTGCATTTAACCTCTTGTCCTTTTATTTTCCCTTCAGGGTTCGTTTTATGATGACATCCTTTACACAGGGTTTCTTCCTTATCATGGAAGTATACCGCAAGTCTATTGCCTGAGGTCTTAGCAACCAAACTTTTCACTATCTTTTGATGAGGCATGGTTGCCTTTTCAAACTCCTTGGATAAAACCTCTATTTCTATTTGAGATTTTATCTCTCCTGAATAGGGTTTTAAATTTTTAATATCAGACCTCGCTCTACCTATATGGCATTTAACACAAGTAGTTTCAGAAGCAACTTCTGTGCGAGAGGTTTCTTTTTTGTCAAGATGATGACAAGCTAAACATTCTTTTCTTGCATTTATTTCCTTTTGATGACATCCCTGGCAGCTTCTGTCTGAAAATACTGAATGAAAAGCTGTGACAGCATTTACAAAATTCCCTTTAGGACTACCTTCTAAGGTATGACAATTCCGACACCCTTCAAGTCTTTCATGATGACAATCTCTACATTTCTGGGCTGTAAACTGGTGAATTCGGTGATTAAACACTACTGCTTTCATCTTAGAAGCTTTAGGGAATTCCATCAAATAAAACTCTTTTTGTCCTCTATCTGGCCTTGGAGCTTTAGACAGATCTTCCAAACTCCTTTTTTCTCCTTTATGGCAATCACTGCAGATTATCGGACCACCCTTTTTCCCATCCTTTTTTAATTCTACATGACAGTTCAAACATAACCCATGAAAGGCCTGAGAAAGGTTTAAACTTTTTTCTTGAGCTATCTTCAATATCTTGGTTAACTCAGGACCTTTCTTCTTAGTAAAATCATGGCAATAGTAGCAAGATTCTTCTTTACCTTTGATATATTTTAGAGCCTTCCCTTTATCACGTTCTTCTAAATCATAGGTATGATGGCACTTCTCACATTTTTGGTCTAACTCTTTGACATGGGTTTCATGGTAAACAAAATCAAAATCAAACTTAGGATAGTTTATATCTTTGTACGCATAAATATTTACATGGCAATCCCCACAAGAAAGTCTTACCGGACCATAAGGTTTTTGCTCAAGCTTTTTCTGTTGATGGCATTTAATGCAAGCTTGATGGTAAAGGTCTTTTAACTTTTCTGGATCTTTAACAGATAAAAACTCCTTAGGAAAAACAAAACGTAGATTCTTGTTATTATCTACCGGGTGACAAATCCCACAACCTTCTTTTTCTAACGCCTTAACATGTTTTAGGTGGTTAAACAAAACAGGGGCATACTCTAACCTCCCAAAAACCTCAGGATGTTTAATAAGAAGAAGATTTTTCTGGACCTCTGTAGGAGTTAAAGTTTTTTCCACTTTTCTAAAGGGTTCAGTTAAAGCCAAGGGATTACTCAAACAGCACCAGAATAAAACCGTCAAACCTAACCCTAAAATCAACAAGACTGTTTCTTTCTTCATCCTAAGGTCTTAACCTCTCAGGGATTTCCATATGTTCTGCTATTAGGTCTGCCAAAAATTTAACATGGGCCTCTACTTTATAGTGCTCAATCAAATCTTCTATCCCCTTATGACAGGTATGACAAGGTGCTATCACTAAAGATGCCCCTGTTTCTTTTATCTGTTCTATCTTGACTTTTCCTCCTTCTATCCTTGCCCCCTTCCAGGGAGGCCCTGCATCAACCATCCCTCCTCCTGAACTACAACAATAATTGTATTCTTGATTAGGGGTCATTTCCACAAAATCTTCACAAAGTTCCCTAACTATAAATCTGAGTTTTTGTCCTAACCCTCTGTATCTCACTATGTTGCAAGGATCTTGTAAGGTAGCCTTTTCTTTAACCTTATGAGCGATCTTTATCTTTCCCTGGGTTAAAATCTCATAGAAAAACTCTACTGCATGGATAAAAGGTATAGGGGCCTCTTTCCAGCCTAAAAGTCTTGCTGATTCATAAAGCGCTGCTCTATAGGCATGTCCGCACTCTGTAATCAAAATCCTTTTAACCCTTAGTTTAGAGGCTATTTCATAATGCCTTTTGGTTACCAACGTCATCGTCTCAAAATCATGCATATAGAGAGACTTATTGGTATAATCCCAACCGTCTGTGTCAGGTAAAGTAAAATCAACCCCTGAAACAAGCATGATCTTAAGCATGTTAGAAAGCAAAGGAGTCATGTATTTAGCTTCAAGACCATGAATAAGTAACAAAATGTCTGCATCTTTTTTCCCAAGAGGGATCCTTGCATTTTTTATCTCATACCTTAGCTCGTCTTCTATCCATTGTATCGTGTCTATCCACTCATCCTGTTTAAACCAGAGCATGTTGTAAGAAGACATATGACTGTAGACCTGGTCCTGAATAAACTGAGGAGCTACCCCTAAAACCCCACAAAGTCTTCTCACCAAAGAGATCAAATAGGCAATATCAATACCGAAGGGACAAAACTGAGTACACCGGCGACAAAGATTACATTCGGTAAAAGCAATCCTTGCATATCGCTTTAAATCGGCTTTTTCTATTTTGCCTTTTTTAGCAACCAAGTCTCCTAAGGTGAGCTTTACTTTTGAGGCCGGCGCATAACTTGGGTCTCTGTCATGGGAAAGATAGTGATGGCAAGACTCAGAACACATTCCACAGCGCATACAAGTTTCTAAAAAGATCTTAAATCTTACCGTAGCCTCTTCGTTTAAAACCCTCTCGATAGCCCTTTTAATCTTTTGTTGGTCTAATCGTTCTATCGTTTTGTCTATCCCTATATCAAAAACCGGTTTTCTTACAAACCCTTCCATGTTTTTCCTCAATAGTCCTTTGACCGCCTAACTGCACCAAACTCTGAGGCAGTATAGGCTCTAATCAACCAAAAATAAAAAATATGCGAAAGCTTAGTAAAAGGAATAAGAACTAACATCATTTCTCCTGATAAGATATGTAAACCTGCTATAACCTGATAGGTAAAAACCAACTGATATCTTGCTAAAAACCCGGTTAAAAAAACTAAGATCACCAAAGCTAAAAGAGCATAATCTATAGGAGTGCTTAAATATTTAACATCTTTAACCAAAAAACGTCTCAAAAGTAAAATAACTCCACAGATAATGGTTAAGACTGTTAAAAAATCAGAAACAATATTAGGTAAAGCCCACCAGCTTATCCCCCAGGATTCCTTCCACATTTCGATATGACCTAAAAAAAAGAGAGGGGTTAACAAAAGCCCTACATGAAACACATAACTTATCGCGGTAAAAAGAGGTCTTTGTCTCATGCTATAGCTACCAAAGGGTAAAAGCCAAAAAAGATAAGACCTAAGCGTATGTTTAAGACTAAAATATCCATAGAGTACTTTATCTTTTTGAGCTCTTTTAAAAAAGTTATAGAGGTTATAAACTAAACCTAAAAAAAAGACCAAAAAAGACACCCAAGCCAAAGGGCCTCTTACTATCTCAAAAAACGTCATAAGTTTCACACCTTAATTTCTTTCGTAAAATAGCTCTTCTCTTTTATACCTTTTATCAACAGGATATCCTCTTCTAAAAACACCGGGTCCCATAAATAGGTGTAAGGGCCATCTAAAACTTTGTTTTCTACTAAGAGATAATATCCTCCATCTTTTTCGGCTTTAGCTGCTATTTTACTACCCTTAGGACTAAATACAGGGTCTCCTATCCTTTCCCAAACAAGGTCCCAACAAACCTCGTCTACCACCAGCCCCCACCGATCTTTATGTCTTACTAACGCGGCTATCCTTTCTCCATCGGGACTAAAATGGGGCTCTAACACCATCTGTCCAAAGGTTGGCTTCCAAGTTTTCCCATCTACTGCTAAGGTCCACTTTCCAAGCTCTAAGGCCACAACCGCTGCCACCCTCTTCTTTTCAGGAAAAACCTTAAGATTCCATAACTGGGTAAAAGACCTTTCCCAAAAAGGACTACCATCACAGTATAACTCCCATCCTCGAGAAGTTTTTACAGGAGCAACCACCTGATTCTCATCTAAAAACCTTGGTTCCCAAACCTGGTAAAAACTTTTTTCCCAACACACATTATCTACCACTATGGTAAAGCTTCTGTCAGTAAGTCTTACAGCTGTAGCTACCCTTGTCTCCTTAGGGCTAAAGCAACAACCAAAAAGGGCTAAAAACTTTTTATCCCAAAAAACGTCGTTTACCGCAAGCGACCACATTCCTTTGGCAAAGTTAAAAATCTCTAACACCGGATAATTTTCTAACCTCACATAAGTAGCTACTTTAGCCCCTGTAGGAGACACAAAAAGATCTCTGGTATCATAAAAACTATGACTCCAGGGAATCCCATCCACACAAACCGTGTAGTTTCCGTCGATTTTAACGTTAGCTAAGACCTTCTGCCCTGAGTTATCTGTTTTTAGGTTCCATAGATATTCAAAAAACTCTTCCCATAAAACACCTTCTTTCCAAACTGTCCACAACCCGTCTTTTTGAACAGAAGCTATCAAATCTCCGTTAGGTGTAAACTGAAGTAAATTTACCCTTTCAAAAGGCTCATCTATGGTCTTACCATTAACCCAAATAAACCTTTGTCCTTCTTCATCCTCAACAACCGTGGCTATTTTATCTCCTAAAGAGTTAACCACCAATTCTGAAAAATTTGCATATTTTTCTAATACTCGAAGGTCTACCCAGGACATCTTAGCTAAAGTATTTAGCGATAATGAGAATAAAAGTCAAGAGTGTTTTTCGACGATTTTGGTTAAAAATTGTATTTTTTATTTGTTTTTTTTATTTATTATGCCCTATGATAAGGGATTTTCTTTAATATGGTAAAACTTCGGTAAAGGGCTTCCATCAACACCAAAATAGCTATTTCGTGGTTAAGGGTCAAAGAAGAAAGGCTAAGAAGAAAGTGGGCTTTATTTTTTAACTCTGGAGATATTCCCTCAGGACCTCCTACTAAAAAACATAAATCTTTTGAGGCTTCAAGCCATTTTTCGATTTTAGAGGCAAGCTCTATGGTATTAAGGAATTGTCCTCTCTCATCTAAAATCACCAAAAATTCGTCTTCAGTAAAATACTTTTCTAATACCTTTTTTTCTATCCTCAATCTTTCTTCCTTTTTCTCTACCCCACCTTTAACCCTGGGTAGACATACCTCTACAGGACATAGCGGGGCGATTTTTTTGGCATAATAAGAAATTCCTTCTTCTATAAAACTAAACTTTAAAGGCCCTGGAGCTAAAACCTTTATTTTTCTAATCCATAACCTCCTAAACCTTTTAATTCTACCCTAAAGAAAAATTTTGTGTCCTTAGGGGTAATTGAAACCCCTCCTCCTAATAGATAACAATCATGCACGTAAGAAAGACCGAACCTCATCTCGGTATTTTCTTCAAGCCTTAAATTTCTACTCAGATAAAAGTCTGTTTGCAACCTTTGAAAAAATCGGTGAGAAAGAAAAAGGGTAAGTTGTCTGGTATTCCAGGCTTTATCATCTTGAAAAGTAAGACCTAAACGGTCAACCATCCAGTCAGTTAACCCAAGGTCAAAGGAGTGTTTTTTAAAACCTAATCCATAAAAGTTATAACTTCCATCGTATCTTAAAGAAAGGTGTGGGGTGTAATTTATCAGCACCTGAAGGCCTAAGTCTGAAAACTTTCTCTTCTCACTTGAGGTAGCGATAGGAGTTTCCTCTGCGTTAAACTGATACTGCTGGTAAACCTTTACTCTTAAAAAGTCTGGCTGGTTTTTAAGTCGAAAAAGTTGCCATAACCCATACTCTAAGGTATTTATCTCTTCATGAGAAAGGTCTTCATAGTTAAAAACCGGTAGGTTGGTTTTAGAAGGTTTTTTCTTAAAATAATAGCTTACATATGGCTTTAAGACATGTAAGAAGGTTAAATTGCGGTTTAAAGGTAGAGGTATTTCGTAAAACTTAAAAATCTGAGTGTAGGTAGTAAAAGAAACATCGTAGTAATGATTGTTTAAACTGTTTTTTGAAAAACCTGTAGAATCGTCAAGGATAAAATGGTTTAGGAAATAACTTGCCTTAAACTCGTTAAACAAAAAAGAGGTTCTAAAAGGATAAGCCAACTCTAAGTTTGAGCTTAGTTTGTGCCCATAGTACCCCTCTTTTCTAAACCTATAGCTATGTACCAAACTAAAGTTTGTCATAAGGTTTCCTATGGTCTTAAAAGGCAACAAATTTAGACGAAAACCCCAAAGAGGTTGTAAAACCGTGTCTTTATCAGAAGCTCCATGATAGTCAAGATAAGAACTTTCTATCCTTGAATAAAGACTACCACGATAATATTGAGCCCAAAAACGAGATGTTCTATATTCTTGATTTTTTTCTTCTAAAGTGCGATGAAACCTTTCTAAAAAAAAAGTCTTTGAAGAGGAAAAGCCATTTTCTCCTATGTCAAACTCTTCCAAAAAGTCTTTATTGGAGACCACATCTATGTCCAGATGGAAATCAAGATTTGGTTTAGGTGTGTAATCGATTTTCCCTACAAACCACCATTTATGTTTTTTCTCTTCCTCTTTTTCTGTATCGCCAAGTAAAGTTTTTTTATTATCCTTTAGATATCTCAATTTAAAAACCCCTTCTAAAGGTTCTATCAATCTGAACTGGCTTTCTAAATCTAACAATAAACCTCTTTTGGTAAGAAACATCGGCGATAAGGTAAAATCAACCTGGTCGGTATATGGCCAGAAAAAAGGTAGTTGAAGTCCTAACCCTAATCTATTCCCCTGAATTATTTTAGGAAATAAAAAACCTGTACTTCTTTGAGGAACCATCGGGAGGGTTACCTTGGGAACATAGGCTGTTTTAGGCACAGAAACCACAGTTTGTTTTTTAATCTTAAACTTGGTAGCCTCTCCTTTACTTATCCCTTCTGGGGTCAAAACAAACTCTCTAACTTCTAAACTCCAGGGAGGAAAGTCTTTTTCATTTTCACAATCAAACTCACAAGAGGTAACCAAGGCACTTTTAGCCAGGTATTCGTTTAAGGCGTTTTTATGTAAATCCTTAGCCTTAATCCTGATCCCTTCCTTTTTCAAAAACATAAAAATGTTTTGTCCCCAAAATTCTTCGTTTCTCAAGTCTAAGAAGGCTTGATCTCCTTCAAGGGTTGCATTTTTGGTAAAATCAAAAATTTTATACTGATAGAGGATTAAATAACGGGTAGAAACTTCGTATTTAGCCTTTTGAGCCCAGATGAGCATACTGTTAGTCTGAATTACCACATCCCCTTCAGCTACCAAAATTTTAAAATTATTAAAAGCTTCTACCTTTTGAGCGGTAACCTCCAAAGGTTTAGAAACAGAACCAAAAGCTTGAACAGGGACAAAAAAGAAGCAGGCCGAAATTATCCATAAAAATACCTTTGAAAAAATCAACTTAACCCGAAATCCCATGATAAAAGATAGCTTTAGAATTAAAAATCCTAAACGA
This sequence comes from Thermodesulfobacterium commune DSM 2178, assembly GCF_000734015.1. GTDB lineage: Bacteria > Desulfobacterota > Thermodesulfobacteria > Thermodesulfobacteriales > Thermodesulfobacteriaceae > Thermodesulfobacterium > Thermodesulfobacterium commune. The sequence continues at coordinate 1,632,528 of NZ_CP008796.1, read as the reverse complement.
TCGTTAGTTTTCTTCTTCGTCTTCTAAGAGTTCACTTATTTCTTCTTCCCCAGCCTCAAGCTCTTCTTCCTGTTCTTCATCTTTGATTAAAAGCATCGATAAAAACTCTCCTACATGGGTCTTTTCTTCTCTGGCTATGTCAAGAAGTACGGCTTGTAAGTTTTCATCTTCAGTTAAAGAAGCAAGCTGTTCATAAAGGTTGATGGCATCAAGCTCAGCAATGATTGCTATCCTTAGAATCTGTTTATCTAAGTCCTCTGGATCAATCTTTGAAAGGTCGAAAGGTATCTTTGAAAGCATAGGAATCCTCCTATTTTAAAATTTAATAACTATTTTAGCTTGTTTTCTTCTAAAAAGCAAGTTAAAAAGACTACCTGTGAACCATGTTAACCTATAACTAATTTTAAAGCTTTATAGGTGCTATCTTTAGACTTTTCAAACGGCAGCAAATATACAAAAAATTTTGTGTTTAAAAACAAAAAATAAAAAAAATCAAACTTTATTACCCAAAATAATAAATAACTAACCATTTTTGCTCTTGATTTAAACGTAAAAATAGTACTAAATTTTATATTAAGGGAGTAAACAAAAAGGAGGGTATGTTATGGGTGGAATAAGTAGGCGAAACTTTTTAAAGTTGTCGTTAGGGTCTCTGGTTTTAAGTTCCATCTCAATAGACCTTACACCTGTTAAGTCCTATGCAGCTACAGAACTCAAGATCAAAAACGCTAAGGAGAGTACTTCTGTTTGTCCTTATTGTTCTGTAGGATGCGGCCTGATTGTTTATGCAAAGGGAGGCAAGGTAGTACAGGTAGAAGGTGATCCAGATAGCCCTATCAATCAGGGTTCCCTATGCCCTAAAGGAGCTTCTTTATTGCAAATGGCCAACAATCCTTACAGGGTTACAGAACCTCTTTATCGTGCTCCAGGAGCTACCGAATGGAAAAAGGTTTCTTGGGAATGGGCTCTTTCTGAGATAGCAAAAAGGGTGAAGGCTACAAGAGATAAGTATTTTATCATTAAAGATGAAAAAGGACGGGTGGTAAACAGAGTTGAGGCTATCGCTCATGTAGGATCAGCTGCCTTGGATAATGAAGAATGTTATCTCTTACAAAAACTGATGAGGGCCTTAGGATTAGTTTACATCGAGCATCAGGCGCGAATATGACACAGCGCCACCGTGGCGGCTCTGGCAGAGTCGTTCGGACGTGGCGCAATGACCAATCACTGGGTTGACCTCAAAAACGCTGATGTAATCATCGTTATGGGGGGTAACCCTGCTGAAAACCATCCTATCTCGATGAAATGGATATTAAAGGCTAAAAAGGAAAGAGGAGCTAAACTTTTAGTCATAGACCCCAAGTTTACCAGAACAGCTTCTAAAGCAGACCTGTATGTTCCTATCCGTCCAGGCACTGACATAGCTTTCTTAGGTGGGCTTATTAAATATATTATAGATAATGAACTCTACTTCAAAGATTATGTAATCAACTATACCGACCTTTCTTATTTAGTAGACCCCAACTTTAAAGGTCCCGAAGACTTAGATGGATATTTTTCGGGGTATGACCCAAAAACCAGAAAATATGATAAAGCTACTTGGAAATACCAGTTAGATGAAAAAGGAGTTCCTAAAAAGGATCCAACCCTTAAAGACCCTAACTGTGTGTTTCAGCTCCTTAAAAAACATTACAGTAGATATACCATAGACATGGTGGTGGAGATTACCGGAGCACCTAAAGAAAAGGTGCTTGAGGCTTATAAGATTATAGCTTCAACCGGAAAACCCAATAAAACGGCTACCATTTGTTATGCGATGGGATGGACCCAGCATACCGTAGGAGTTCAGAACATAAGAGCCATGTCTATCATTCAACTACTTCTTGGTAACATAGGAATGGCTGGAGGTGGTGTTAATGCCTTAAGAGGTGAGAGTAACGTTCAAGGCTCAACGGATATGGGACTTCTTTTCCATGTGTTACCCGGGTATTTACCTACTCCAAAGGCTTCTTGGGTTGATTTAAAAACTTATATAGAGGTAAATACCCCAAAAACTGCAGAACCTAAGAGTCTTAACTGGTGGAAAAACAGACCTAAATATATCGTAAGCTTACTTAAGGCTTTTTATGGAGATTATGCCACCAAAGAAAACGATTTTTGCTATAGCTATCTACCTAAACTTGACGATAACCGCACTTATAGTTGGTATGATATTTTTGATGCCATGTATAAAGGAAAAATTAAAGGATTTTTTGCCTGGGGACAAAACCCAGCTTGTTCAAGTGCAAACGCTAATAAAGTCAGGAAGGCTTTGGCTAAGCTTGATTGGTTGGTTTGTGTAAACCTTTGGGACAATGAAACCTCTTCTTTCTGGAAAGGGCCTGGGATGGATCCTAAGAAGATCAAAACTGAAGTGTTTTTCTTACCTTGTGCTTCTTCAGTAGAAAAACAAGGTAGCATCACCAACTCTGGAAGGTTGGCTCAATGGAGATATAAGGCTGTAGAACCTCCTGGAAAATGTTTACCTGACGCCGAGATTATGAATGAGCTTTATCATAAGATTAAAGAACTTTATCAAAAACAAGGCGGAGTTTTTCCTGACCCCATACTCAAACTTAACTGGAATTATGGGGATAAACATGTAGACATAGAAAAAGTAGCCAAAGAAATAAACGGTTACTACACCAAGGATGTAGCTTCTCATCCTATAGACAAAAAAGCTTACAAAAAAGGGCAACAGGTTGCCTCCTTTGTATTTTTAATGGATGATGGTTCAACTGCCTGTGGGAACTGGATTTATTCTGCTGCTTTTACTGAAGCAGGCAACATGATGAAAAGAAGAGGAAAAGAGGATCCCACAGGTCTTGGTTTGTATTCTAACTGGGCTTGGTGTTGGCCTCTTAACAGAAGGATTATTTACAACAGGGCAAGTGTTGATCCTATGGGGAACCCTTGGGATCCACAAAGACCTGTTATTAAATGGGATGCCCAAAATAAAAAATGGGTTGGAGATGTTCCTGACGGCCCACAACCACCTTTAGCGATGGAAGGAGGAGTATTACCTTTTATCATGAAACCTTTAGGTGTAGGAACTATCTTTGGAGCTGGTTTGGCAGATGGACCTTTCCCCACTTACTATGAGCCTGTTGAATCACCTTTTAAGAACCTACTTTATCCTAAGGTGCATTTTAACCCTGTAGCCAGAACTTATGATAGTCCAGATGATAAGTTCGTGGTAGGAATGGATCCTAAATATCCTTATGTAGGGACCACCTATAGAGTTACAGAACACTGGCAGACAGGTGTTATGACCAGACATACCCCATGGTTGTTAGAGCTTGAACCTCAGATTTTTGCAGAGATAGACCCAGAGCTGGCTAAGGAAAAAGGCATAAAGAGCGGGGATAAGGTAATAGTCTCCAGTCCAAGAGGAGAAATATGGGCGATAGCTATCGTTACAGAAAGAATAAGACCACTTATCGTTCAGGGTAAGAAGTGTCATGTGATAGGCATCCCCTGGCATTATGGATGGAAGTTTCCCAAAAACGGAGGGGATAGTGCTAACCTTATTACACCTAACGTGGTTGACCCAAATACCTTTATACAAGAAACAAAGTGTTTTATCGTAAACATAAGAAAGGCATAGCCCAATAAAAAGGAGGTAGGGGAACCTACCTCCTTGAAAAAATTAAAAGGAGGAAAAGTATGGCACGCAAAGCTTTATTAATAACTCCAGACCTTTGTATAGGATGCAGAGGTTGTCAGGTGGCTTGCAAGTCCTGGAATGACTTACCAGCAGAAGAGACCAAAAACAACGGAACCCATGAAAACCCACCAGACCTCACCGGATACACCTATAACCGTATCAGGTTTATCGAAAAAGTGAACGAAAAAGGTGAAGTTCAATGGTTGTTTGTAAGTCACAGGTGTTTACACTGTGGAGAACCTGCCTGTGTAGAAATCTGCCCTGTAAAGGCTCTTAAAAAAGATGCTGAAACTGGTATAGTTTATTATGATAAAACTCAGTGTATCGGATGTCAGGCCTGTCAAGCCGCATGTCCTTTTAACATACCAAGGTATGATAAAAACGGAAAGATTTCTAAGTGCCATTTCTGCATCGACAGGGTTAAAGCTGGGCTTAGTCCAGCTTGTGCTAAAACCTGTCCTACCGAAGCCATCAAGTATGGAAACCGCGAAGAATTGATTAAAGAGGCTAAAGCAGAAGGATACTCTGTACTTTATGGAGAAACAGAGTTAGGAGGCTTGGGGGTAGTGTATGCTCTAAAGGCTTCTCCTAAAGAGTATAACTTAGCAGAAAATCCGAAAAAACCTGAAAACTTGATCGCTATGGGACAGATGCTAAGAACCCTCATCGAAAAAGGAGTTGCCCTTTCACCTTCTGTGCTTAAAGACATAGGGTTGATAAAAGGATAGAAAAAAGAAAAAAACTAAAATCTTACAGAAAGGGGGAGGTATTTTCTCCCCCTTTCTTCTTTTTTATCTTAAGTTATTATAGAAGTAATGTGGTCAAAAATTCAATCAAAAACAAGAAGGAGAAAAAAATGGATTTAAAGATTTGGATAGAAAAACTTATCACAGAAAAACCACATTTAAAAGAGGTTTTAAGTTTATATGACAAGGTAGCAGGGTTTAACAAAGAATGTGAAAAAATTCTTAAAACCGAGGATCCTGTAAAAAGCCTGGATAAACTTTTAGAGATTTTTGGAAAAACCTTTGAGGTACCTTATGAATTTATTTCTTTTTTAAAAGAGGGGTTAGAAGGTAAAGAAGAAGAGGTCTTGTATTATCCTAAAAAATTATGGGAAATAGCCTTCTTTGGGGAAGAAAGTTCTGAGGAAGAGATAAAGAGAATGCTCTTTTTGTTAAGTATGCCTCTTTTTAGAAAACTTGCTTTAGAAGATAGAAAGAATAAGCCCAATTCAGAAGATCGGAAAAGATGCCTTGTATGTGGAGAGTTTTATTCTTTATCGGTTATAGATGAAAACAACAAACGTTATTTTCTTTGTCCTGTTTGTGGTTATAAAGAAGAAGGACCAAGGATTGGATGCGGTTATTGTGGTCATACTAGCTGTGAAAAGATAGACCTTTTGGTAGATGAAGATGAAATAAGGGTTGAACTTTGTAAGGACTGCAAAAGTTATGTAAAAAGTTTTAAAGAAACCATTCCCTTGTATTTAAAATATCCTGACCCTTATCTTATAGACCTGATAAGCCTTCCTTTAGAGGTAGTTGCCCAGGAACGTGGCTTTATTAGAAGGTCTCCTAACATTTTAGGGATAAGGGAGATTAAGTAATGGGAAAAAAGGTTTTTCATGAAATCTTAAGTCTTGAGGAAGCTTTACACAGCTTGATCCAAAATTTTAAACAAAGGGTATTTCATCCTCTTCCTGCAGAAAAGATAAAGGTTAAAGAAGCCTTAGGAAGGGTCACAGCAGAGCCTGTATTTGCTAAACGTTCGTCTCCTTATTTCCATTCAGCTGCGATGGATGGTTATGCTGTTCATTCTAAAGATACCTTTAACGCTACAGAAAAAGACCCTGTGCTTTTAAAAATAGGAGAGCAAGCCCTCTGGATAGAGACAGGTGACCCTTTACCTGAGGGGTTTGATGCAGTTATTCCGGTAGAAGAGGTTAATGTTAAAGAAGGTTTTATCGAGATATACAAATCTTATCCCCCTTACCATGACGTCCGTCCTGTGGGAGAAGACATCGTGGCTACTGAGATGATCATTCCAGAAAATCATTTTATAAGACCCTTTGAAATCGGGGCTATGTTGGCAAGTGGTATCTTAGAGGTTGTAGTAAGAAAAAAACCCAAGGTAGGCATTATTCCTACAGGTTCTGAATTGTTAACTCCTGAAGAGGCTGAAAAAGAAGGTCTTAACCCACCCAGCTTGATAGAATATAACTCTTCTGTTTTGAAAGGACTTTTAGAAAAAGACGGAGCTGAGGTTAAAGTTTATCCTATAGCTAAAGATGATGAGTTTTCTATAAAATCTTCTATAGAAAAAGCTTTGATAGAAAATGATATGGTACTCTTAAATGCTGGTTCAGGCTATGGTAAGGAAGACTTTACCTATAAGGTGTTAAGTGAGTTAGGAGAGGTTATAATTAACGGGGTAGCTATCAAACCAGGGAAGCCCTTTATCGCAAGTTTTTGTAAAAATAAACCTGTTTTAGGAATACCTGGTTATCCAGTTTCAGCCATCTTTTGTTATCAACTTTTTGTAAGACCTCTTATTGAGCTTTACTTAGGGGCTAAACTACCCAAGGAAGAAAAGATCAAAGGCCTTCTTTCTCGTCAACTTTCTTCTCCTGTAGGAGTAGATGAATTTGTAAGGGTAAAGGTGGGAAAGGTAGGAGAAAAGTACATAGTTTCTCCTTTGGGGAGAGGAGCTGGATTACTTATGTCAGTGGTTAGGGCAGACGGTTATCTATGGATCCCAGCAGGTATTGAGGGATTTTCTCCTGGGAAAGAGGTAGAGGTGTTTCTCTGGAGAAACAAAGAAGAGATAGATTACACCTTAGTGTGTATAGGAAGCCATGACAATACCCTTGATGTGGTCTACAACTTCTTACGTAGGAAATATCCTCATATTTCTCTTTCTTCAGCTCATGTAGGATCTATGGGAGGTCTTATAGCTATCAAGAAAGGAGAAGCCCATCTTGCAGGCACACACCTTTTAGATGAAACAACCGGAGAATATAACATACCTTTTATTAAAAGAATCTTGCCTGAACGTTCGGTAGTATTGGTAAATCTAGTTTACAGGATACAAGGGTTTATCGTAAAAAAAGGTAATCCTAAAAACATCTTTAGTTTTTCTGACCTTACTCGAGAAGATGTGGTGTTTATCAACAGACAAGCTGGTTCAGGAACAAGGCTTCTTCTTGACAAACATTTGAAGGATTTAGGAATAAATCCTTCTCAGATAAGAGGTTATGACCAAGAAGAATATACTCATATGGGAGTAGCTCAGGCGGTTGCGAGTGGAAGGGCTGATGTAGGGCTTGGGATTTATGCGGCGGCTAAGGCTTTAGATTTAGATTTTATACCTTTAGCAGAAGAACGTTATGATATCCTTATTCCCAAGGAATTTTTAGACTTAGAGATGGTTCAGGCCTTTTTAGACATAATCAGAAATGACGAAGAGTTTAAAAAGATGGTGGTAAACTTAGGAGGATACGACGTAAGGCATATGGGAAAAATCATTTACGAAAACTAAAATTGATAAACCTTAGGAGGGTGGAAAGGTGGAGGTAAACTTTTGGGATCCAAAGATAGAGACTATGCCTCAACAAGATCTAAAAGCCCTGCAGTTAGAAAAACTTAAAAAGGTGGTAACGTTAGTTTATGAAAGGGTACCCCATTATCGTAAAAAGTTTGAAGAAGCAAAGGTAAAACCTGAAGACATAAAGTCGTTAGAAGATGTGGTAAGATTACCTTTTACCACCAAGGAAGACTTGTTTGTAGACTATCCTTATGGGCTTTTAGCCGTACCTTTAGAAGAGGTGGTAAGACTACACACCTCAAGTGGTACCACCGGGAAACCAAAGGCTTTATTTTTTACCAAAAAGGATATAGACGCTCAGGCAGAGTTGATCGCAAGGAATTTAGTTATGACAGGCACCACACGAGGAGATGTTCTTCAAAACTCTATGACCTATGGACTTTTTACCGGAGCTTTGGTAATGCATTACGGAGCTGAAAAATTAGGGGTTTTGGTAATTCCTGCTGGTCCTGGGAATACGGAAAGACAGATAGAACTTATGAAGACCTTTGGTACTACTTGTTTTCACATGACCCCAAGCTATGCCCTTTATGTAGCCTCTGTAATCTTAAACAAAGGCCTTGACCCAAGAAGGGACCTAAAGCTTAAAAGAGCCTATTTAGGAGCAGAACCTTATACTGAAGAAACCAGAAAAAAAATAGAAGAACTCTTAGGGATTGACGTTTACAATTGTTATGGTTTATCTGAGATGGGAGGTCCTGGAGTAGGATTTGAGTGTGTGTATAAAGAGGGACTACACATATGGGAAGATGCCTTTTTAGTAGAAATCGTAAACCCTGAAACCGGAGATCCTGTTAAAGAAGGGGAGATAGGAGAATTAGTGTTAACTTCACTTAACCGTGAGGGAATGCCTCTTATTCGCTATCGAACAAGGGACCTCACGTTCTTTTTTACAGAACCTTGTGCCTGTGGAAGGACCCATAGAAGAATTAGCAGGATTTTGGGACGTGCAGACGATATGTTCATCGTCAGAGGGGTAAACATCTTTCCGCAGCAGATAGAAGCTGTGTTGATGGGTATCAAAGGAGTAGCTCAAAACTATCAGATAGTGCTTGAAAACTACGATGAAATGATAGTGAAGGTAGAAATAGACAGAGAATTTTTTGACGGAAGAATAGAAAGGTTGCTTAAACTAAAAGAAGAAATAGTAGAAAAACTGAGAGAAGCTATCTTGGTTAAGCCTAAGGTAGAGTTGTTAGAACCTGGAACTTTACCTGTAAGTGAAGGTAAAGCTAAAAGGGTGATAGATAAAAGGACTTTATAAATTCAGAAACATTTAGGAGGCTTTTATGTATAAGGTAGAAATTATCTCTATATTTGTGGAAAACAAACCTGGCAAGCTTGAAAAAATTACCAAACTGCTGGCAGAGGCAAACATCAACATACTTGGATTTTCTATCACAGATGCCAAAGATTTTGGTATCATAAAATTTTTAGTAGACAAACCTCATGAAGCCTATGAACTTTTCAAAAAAAATGGGTTTGTGGTAGCTTTAAACCCTGCATTAGGTATTGAGATGAAAGACAAACCAGGTGGTCTCTATGAAGTAGTAAAGTTTATTTCTTCTAAAGGAATAAACATAGAAAATGCTTTGGTTTATGTAGCAGAAAGCAGGGAAAAGGCCTATTTTATTTTTGAGGTAGAAAATTTTGAAGAAGTCCTTGAAAAACTAAAAGACAACGGATTTGAACTTTTAAAGCTTGTCTAATATATAAAAAATAAAAAATGTGTGGAAGGAGGATAAATACGATGTTTTGGGACCAGCAGTTAGAATGCATAGACCAAGAAAAATTAAGAGAAATCCAGCTTCAAAGGTTAAAAGAGGTAGTCAGACGAGTTTACGAAAAAGTGCCTTTTTATCGTAAAAAATTTGATGAAGCAGGGATTAAGCCTGAAGATATCAGGTCTTTGGAAGATATTAAATACCTTCCTTTTACCAGTAAGACTGATATGAGAGAGGCTTATCCCTTTGGATTGTTTGCCGTACCTCTCTCAGAGATAGTCGAAATTCATACCTCAAGTGGTACCACTGGAAAACCTGTGGTTGCCGGATATACGGTTAAAGACATCGCCCTTTGGGCTGAAGTAATGGCCCGTTGTTTGGTTATGGTAGGGGCTACCAAGGACGATATCGTTCAGATAGCCTATGGTTACGGTATGTTTACCGGAGGGTTAGGTTTTCATTATGGAGCTCAGAAAATAGGAGCAACGGTAGTTCCTGCTTCAGCCGGAAATACAAGAAGGCAGATAGAACTTATGAAAGATTTTGGAACCACCTTCTTAGCCTGTACACCTTCTTACGCTCTTTATCTGACTGAGTATGCAAAAGAAGAGATGGGTATAGACCTTTCAACCTTAAAGCTTAGAATAGGAAGTTTTGGCGCAGAGATGTGGACTGAAGAAATGAGAAAGGAGATAGAAAGAAGAATGGGGATTAAAGCTTACAATGTTTATGGATTAACGGAGATTATCGGGCCTGGAGTAGCCCATGAATGTCCTGCTCAGCAAGGCCTTCATGTGTGGGAGGACCATTTTTACCCAGAAATCATAGACCCTGAAACAGGAGAACCTCTGCCTGAGGGACAAGAAGGAGAGTTAGTTTTAACTAGTTTAACCAGAGAAGGTATGCCGATGATAAGGTTTAGGACAAGGGATATCACCACCCTCCATAGAGAAAAATGTGCTTGTGGAAGGACCCTGGCAAAGATAGAACGGATTAAAGGAAGGTCTGACGACATGATCAAGGTAAGGGGTGTGATGATCTTTCCATATCAAATAGAACAGGCTATCCTTGAGGTACAGGGGGTAGAACCTCATTATCAAATCATCCTTACCCGTCCTCATTATCTGGATGAAGTGGAGGTACAAGTAGAGATGTCTAAGGAAATCTTTTCAGACGACGTAAAAACGATAGAAACCCTAAGAAAACGTTTAGAAAAGAAGATAGAACAAACGGTTGGGGTAAGGGTTAAGGTGACGTTGGTTGAACCTAAATCTATCCCGAGAAGTGAGGGTAAAGCCAAAAGGATCATCGACAAACGTAATCTTAAATAAACCAGGAGGATTGGTATGAAGATTAAACAGATATCGGTGTTTTTAGAAAATAAAAAAGGTAGGCTTTATGAAGCTTTAAAGGCTATAGCAGACCACGGGATAAACATAAGAGCTTTGTCTATAGCTGACACCTCTGAATTTGGAATTCTACGAATGATAGTGCCACAACCTGAGGAGGCTAAAAAAGTTTTAGAAGAAGCAGGGTTTACCACTAAGATAACCAACGTGGTTGCCGTAGGGATAAAAGATGAACCTGGAGGACTGGCAGGAGTACTTAAACATCTTTACGATGCAGACATAAACGTAGAGTATATCTATGCTTTTGTAGAAAAATCTGGAGAAAAAGCAGTGGTGGTTTTAAGGACTAACAACTTAGATAAAACCATAGATTTATTACAGGAAAAAGGGGTTCATCTTTTATCCTGGGAAGAAATCAAAGAACTTTAAGTGTGATTATTTTTGGCAAAATTCTTTAAGAAGAGTTATTTGCTGGTGTAAATCAGGATTGTTTTCTAATTTTTTCAATTCTATGCAAGCTTTGGTAGTGTCTCCTTTTTTAATGATTTAAAAAAGATGTTATAAAAAAAATTTTTAATTTTAAATCTATCTACAATTGCGATTTTTTCTTGACTTATTTTTAAACTTTTTCTAAAATTTTTTATATGGAAAGTTTGGTTTTTTATCCTGAAAAACTTCCCTTTTATCCTTCAATCTTGAATTTTCTGGAGCATACCTTTTTTCTCGTCCATATCTTGCTTATCAATCTTATTTTAGGATGGTCGCTGTTTTTTACATACCAACAGTTAAAAGAAACCTTCCTTCCGGAAACTGCTCGTCTTTTTTTTAAGAAAAAACCGATTCTGTTTGCCTTAGCTATCAACATGGCCATCCCTGCCCTTCTTTTCCTTCAGGTAGTATACGGACCTCTTTTTTATACGAGTTCTATCATACTTGCTACCCATTGGATGCTTATCATCCCTTCTGTTATCTTTGTCTACTATCTTTCTTACCTCATCTCTAAGAAAAGTTCTTCTCAAAAGCCTTTTAAACCTTTTATTTTTATTCAGGCTTTTATCCTTCTTTATATAGCCTTTATCTTGGTAAGCAACCTTACCCTTCTGGAAAACCCAGAAAAATGGCACGTCTATTTTGCTAATAGAAAAGGCACCTATCTGCCCTTAGATATACCTTATCTATATTTTAAATATCTACATTTTTTGGCAGGGTCTTTGGCTGTAAGCGGTTTGAGCTTAGGGGTTTTGGGACATTATAAAAACGATAAAATATGCCTTATAAAAGGGCTAAACCTATTTTTTTACTTAACCCTGTTGCAAATAGGAGTAGGAATAGCTTTTCTATTATCTCTACCTTCAGAGATAAGAGGCTTATTTTTAGGCAATGCCCCAAAAGTTGCTTTCTTTTTTTACTTAAGCATTGTTTTTGTTATCGGTTCTCTATATTTTAGTAAAAAGCATCACTTAAAACTAACCACATCGTTTTTTATACTTACCCTTATTTTTATGGTAGTAAACAGGTTTAACTTAAGAACCCTTCAGTTGTCTTCTTACTATCAAACAGAACTGTTGCAATTTTCTCCTCAAATGGATGTTTTCTTGTTGTTTTTACTGTTTTTGGGGTTAGGAATTGTTACAGTGTATTACTTTTTAAAACATAGTTTCTCTAAGCAGGAAGGAAGAAAAGTATGAACTATCCTGTTTGGGAAACTTATTTTATAAATCCTGGGCTTTGGGTAGCAATTATTGCGGTTTTTCATGTTTTTATTTCTCATTTTGCCGTAGGAGGAGGAATCTTTCTCTGGTATACAGACAGACTTTCTGTGTTGACCAACGATCAAGACTTACGAGAATTTGTGCGTAAACATACCTGGTTTTTCCTTTTGATCACGATGGTTTTGGGCGGGGTTTCTGGAGTAGGTATTTGGTTTATCATAGGGATTGCAAGCCCTGAGGCTACCTCAATCCTTATAAATCAGTTTGTTTTCTTCTGGGCTATAGAATGGGTGTTTTTCTTTGTGGAAATAGTAGCTCTTTTGATATACCACTACAAGTTCGATGAATTGTCTGACAAACTGCGTCTTAGGGTAGCGCTGCTATACGCCATCTCTGCCTGGATGAGCTTATTTGTCATAAACGGTATTATTTGTTTTATGTTAACTCCTGGAAAATGGTTAGAAACCAGAAATCCTTGGCACGGTTTTTTTAATCCTTCAAGCTTTCCAAGCCTATTTTTCAGAACAGGTATCTCTATTATGTTAGCAGGTATCTTTGGAATTTTTAGTACTCTATTTTTCTCTCCCAAGGATAAAAGATCTTTTCTTTTAAAATATAACGTAAAATGGCTTTATGTAGCCTTTCCCTTTATATTCTTTTCAAGTATTTGGTACTTTCTAACCGTCCCAGAACTATCTAAAGTGTTTAACTTTGTGTTTAACAGACAGGTTCTGATGGCTAAAAAACTTCTTTATGTTTCCTCTGCGTTTATTTATTTAATTTCTCTTGCTTTTTTAGTAAAAGTCAATCCTGGTTTACAAAGGGTATTAGCCTTTCTCCTTCTTTTTATAGGGTTGCTATGGTTAGGTAGTTTTGAACATATAAGGGAGTATGCACGAAGACCTTATGTAATATATGGTTATCTTTATTCTTTTGGGATAAGGGTTGAGGAGGAAAAGAAACTTAACAGCGAAGGTTTTTTAAAACATGCAAGATGGGCTATGGTTAAAGAAGTTACAGAAGATAATAAAATTTGGGCGGGGAGAGAAATTTTCAACCTACAATGTCTATCCTGCCACACCATAAAAGGGCTAAGAAACGATGTGGTTGAAAAAGCCCGGGGGTTTACCTACTTTGGAATGGTTTCCCAGTTATATGGACAAGGAAAAGTTCTTGGTTATATGCCTAAATTTATAGGTACAGAAAAAGAGAGAGAAGCTCTTGCTACATTTCTTGTTAAAGAACTTTTAAGAAAACCTGAAAATCCCCCTGAACTTAAACCTGTTATCAGAGAACTTAAAACTCAACCTTTTACCTTTGACCCACAAAAAGACCAGTATGTCATCTTTGTTTTTAGTCCTCTGGGTATGAAATGTGTTACCGATGCAGACAGATGGTTTAGTTTCTTATATCCTGGAAGCACTTTTGAAGCTTTGGTTATTAAGAGAGGGCCTAAACCTGAAATGCTTGATAACACAAAAGTTCAATTAGTTTACAAAGTTGAACCTGGTTTTAAAACACCCTCTAAACATGTCCTTTTCTGGGATTATGCTACAGAATTTTTTAACCAAACCGTTCCTAAGGATTTAGGTTTAACTGGAAAAGGACTTAACGGTACTTTCGATTGGGATGAAAAAAGAAAAATTTTTATAGCTAAGGGGATCCCGGTTTTACCTTATAAAAAAGACGGTACATATAACCCTTATCCTGTTTTTGAGATAGAAGCTGTAGATAAAGTTTCAGGCAAAGTTTTACAGCGCACCAAAGCCGTTTCTCCTGTAGCAACTGAGTTCCGTTGCTATGTGTGTCATGAAGGAAGCCCAAGATGGAATGGTGTAGCCGGTATCTCTGATCAAACAGCCATTAACATACTTAAAGCCCATGATAAAAACCATCAAACCAACTTCTATAAATCTGCTCTTCAAGGGAAACCTGTTTTCTGTCAAAAATGTCATGCCGATTTTATCGTAGGGAGTGAAGGAATAAAGGGTTATAATAGTTTTTCAGCAGCCATCCATGGATGGCATGCAAACTATATGCCCTATAAAGATGAAAAAGCCTGTTATTTATGTCATCCTGATCATCCTAAAGGTAATACCAAATGTTACAGAGATATTCATAAAAAATTAGGGTTAGAGTGTGTTGATTGTCATGGAAACATAGATTTTCATGCCACATCTCTTCTCAAGGGAACGAACACAAAAACTTCCAAATTTTTGCTTGCTCATCTCAACCCCCCAATACCTAAAGATCAGATAACACCAAGGAAGCCCTGGGTACAGCAACCTGACTGTCTTAACTGCCATAAAGGCTTTCAAAAACCAGCTAAAGAGGCTAAGGGTTATAATAACTGGACTGAAGATGTCTCAGGCCTTTTCCGGGTAAGAAAGGATAACACACAAAAACTACCTTGTCTTGTCTGTCATGGCTCTCCCCACGCATTATATCCAGCTTTTAACCCTTATGGGATGGTTATAGACAACCTACAACCCTTACAATACCAGAGAAATATCCTCCCGATAGGTGCAAACTTAAAATGTGAGGTTTGCCATTTAAAAAAGATGAACGTACCTTCTCACCATCCAAACCTGATAAGAACCTTTAGAAACAGTAAACTTTTAACTTCCCAGACGGACTTAGAATAAAAGCTTACAGCTCTATTCTGGTTAACACTCCGTGAAGTTTAGCAGGAGGAAGATTAAGAAATTTAACAAAATGGGGGCTGATTTGTTTGATAAAGGCATAAGCCTTCCAGACAGGATGTTGAGTCTCGATATCCTCAAGACCATAAAAGATTACCCGTTCGTTGATACCCTGTTCTTTTAAAATGTCTTCAACCTTGAGCCTTTCCATATAACCGTAAGCAATCTCAAAAACCTTAGCTCCAGGGCAGATTTCTTCTAAAAAACTGGTGGTAATACCATAAGGCTCGTTTTTTCTTATTAGGGAAACAAAGATGTTTTCTTCATAGAGAATCCCATGAACAAAGATGTTTTCGATAACGTAGGGGGGAAAATGTTCAGGGTCACGGATAAAGTAAAGTGCCTTGCCTTGGATTTTAGGATTTTCTTTATAAAATTTAGCAAAATTAGTCACAAATTCTTTCTGATTGAAAAACCTCAGGCTTTTATATAGTCTTTTTTGTCCTTGGGTATAAAGAAGTATTATGGAAAAAGGAATTACAGCAAGTACCAGAGCCCAAAATCCTCCGTGAGGAAGCTTAAAAAGGGTTGAAGTAAAGTATAAAAAGGTGATAGAGGTGGTTAAGACTGCAAGAAATAAAAAAGAATATCGTTTTTTAAGATAAAAAATCGTGATGAGAAAAATCCCTGTAATGGTCATATTTCCTGTAACTGCAAGACCGTAAGCTGCTGCCAAATTGGTAGAGGTTTGAAACTCAAACATGATAAAAACCACGGCTAAGAAAAGAAACCAATTGATCGTTCCTATGTAAATCTGAGAATGTAGCTCAGGAGAAGTATACTTTACTCTCATTAAAGGCAAATATCTGGCAGACATCGCCTGATAAACCACACTAAACATACAGCTGATCATAGCTTGAGAGGCGATCACCGTTGCCATCAACGCTAAACACAAAAAAGGCACATAAGCTGAAGCAAAGGTATTTAAACACATCTCAAAAAGAATGCTTTTCGACTCCGGATGTCTTAAAAGAAAAGCCCCTTGGCCAAAATAGTTCACCACCAGGGCTGTTAGAACTAAATACCAAGCTCTTTTTATGGGTTTTGCCCCAAGATGCCCCATGTCAGCATACATAGCTTCACTGCCCGTAGCACAAAGGATAACCTCTCCTAAGATTAAGTAGGCCTTCCAACCGTTTTGTTTGAAAAACTCTAAGGCATACCAAGGGTTTATCGCTAAGATAACCTCAGGACTCAAAAACAAGTTTAAAAAACCAAGGATAAAAAGACTTAAAAACCAAAGGCTCATGATAGGGCCAAAGGCCCCTGAAACCTTTTCTGTCCCTCTTTTCTGAAAATAAAACAAACCTAAAGCAATTAACACACTGAGTAAAACTACCTCTGTTTTTTCTAAAGGTCTTAACCCAGGGATATAAGAAATTCCTTCTACAGCACTCATTATACTTATGGCAGGGGTGATAACCCCATCTCCCATAAGAAAGGAAATACCTATAAAAGACAAAAAAACCACCGAGCCTAAAAATCTCTTACGACCTCTTAATAAAGTACGCAAAATCTCAGAAAGAATTAAAGTGCCTCCTTCTCCTCGCAAACTAAGACTCATAGCTAAGACGGTGTATTGAATGGTAGGGATGATAATCAAAGTCCAAAAGATCAAGGATAATACGCCTAAAACATTTTCTTTCGTGGGTGGCAGAAAAAGGAAAATAACAGGTAAGGTATAGATAGGACTTGTTCCTATGTCTCCAAAAACAAGCCCTATAGCCTTAACAATTTTTTGGCTCATCTAAGCTCCCTTTTTCGCAAACCCTTGGACGTAGTTTTCTATTTCCTCAGGCTTAAGATATACCCTTTCTCCTGTCTTCCTTTGCTTGATTTCTACCTCTCCTTTTTCTTCAAAAGCCTTACCTAAGATGATTTGCAGAGGCACCCCTATGAGATCAAGGTCGTTAAACTTTACCCCTGGGCGTTCATCTCTGTCATCAAGCAAAACATCCCACTTTTGACTTAAACCCTGGTATAAACTTTCTGCCTTTTCTTTAAAACTATCTTTTAAAGGTATAATTCCTATTTGAACAGGTGCTATTTGCCAGGGGAAAATGATACCTTTTTCGTCATGGTTCTGTTCTATGGTTGCCGCAAGCACCCTGCTAACCCCTATACCATAACACCCCATGATAAAAGGTTTCATCTGGCCGTCTTTATCAAGAAACATGGCTTTCATGGGAAGGCTGTATTTAGTGCCAAGTTTAAAAATATGTCCTACCTCAATCCCTTTCAAAAAACTTAATGGTTTTCCACAATGAGGGCAAAGGTCTCCTTCCGTTGCTTTTCTGACATCAGCTATCATGTCTGGAGTAAAGGTTTCTCCAAGGTTAGCGTTGATATAGTGATATTCGTCTTCATTAGCACCTATAACAAAGTTAGGATATCCAACTAAACTTTTATCGGCAATTATCTTTATCTTTAATCCCTTAGGACCGATAAAACCAGGACTTGCTCCTGCTATTCTTCTTATTTCTTCATCCTTTGCCATCCTAAAGGGTTTACCACCTAAAATCTTCTCAAGTTTTATTTCGTTTACCTCATGGTCTCCTCTTATACAAACTGCTACAGCCTCGTTTTCTTCTACGATATAGATTAGGGTTTTGGTAATTTTTGCCACAGGTAAACCTAAGAAGTCTGCTACTTCCTTAGCTGTCCTTACCCCTGGGGTATAAACCTTCTCTAAAGGCTTAGGTGATTCTTGAGGGTAGTTTTCTGAAGTTTCTGCAGGGGTTAACTCTATGTTTGAAGCATAACCACAGGCTTCACAAAAGGCTATGGTGTCTTCTCCAGTTTCTGCAAGTACCATAAACTCATGAGAAACATCCCCTCCTATAGCTCCGGTATGAGCCTCTACAGCCTTAAACTTAAGACCACAGTTTTCAAAGATCCGATGATAGGTTTCGTACATTTTCTGATAACTTTTTTCTAAACCTTCTTCGTCAGCATCAAAACTGTAGGCATCTTTCATGATAAACTCTCGTGCCCTCATGATACCAAACCTGGGACGTATTTCATCTCTAAACTTAACCGCAATCTGATAAAGGATTAAAGGTAGGTCCTTATAAGACTTAACATCCCTTCTCACGATATCGGTTACCACCTCTTCATGGGTAGGCCCAAGACAAAAATCATGGTCCTTTCTGTCTTTTATCCTTAAAAGCTCTTTTCCATAAAGCTCCCATCTCCCTGTTTCTTGCCAAAGTTCAGCAGGCTGGACCAAAGGCATAAGTATTTCAAGAGCACCTGCCTTATTCATTTCCTCTCTCACTATTTGTTCTATCTTCTTTAAGGCCTTAAAACCTAAAGGTAAAAAATTATAAATTCCAGAGGCTAACTTTCTTATCATTCCGGCCCTTAAAAGCAACTTATGACTAACTGTTTCAGCCTCTGAAGGGTCTTCGCGAAGGGTAGGCATAAAATATCGGCTTAATCTCATGGTTTACTCCCTCCTTACAGAAGGTCTAATTTTTCCCAGGTCTTAGAGGTTAAATCAAGGACTACCATAGTAGGAACACCTTCTTTCCCCAAAACCTCTCCTGGGTTCACCACCAAGGCCTTTCCTATCTCTTTTACTTCAAACTTATGGGTATGACCACAAAAAACATAATCAAACTCATGACTCTTGGCTAAAACATAGGCAAGTTTAGGGTAATGCACCATCGCTACATTAACACCCTTTATCTCTAAAAACGCCTGCTCTCCGTGAAACTTAACCCACGGATATTTTTTAAGATGTTCATACATCAAGGCTATATCTCCTTGATTATTTCCAACGATAAGATGTACCTCTTTCTGAAAAGAAGCTAACAGAGGTATCATAAAAGGAGAAATAAGGTCTCCACAGTGGAAAAGGATTTCACAGCCTTTTTGTTGAGCAACCTTTATAGCCTTTTCTGTGTTAAAAATGTTGTCATGGGTATCACTGATAACCCCAACCAACATCTTATTTTAACCTCCTCATCTGTTCCTCGATTTTTTTCCAAACCTTTTCAACCTTAGCTTTGATTTCATCAGACATAACCGCCTCTTCTGGCCATTCCCTTAAATATCCCTCTTCTCTCCATTTTCTGGTAGCATCGATACACATCTTAGACCCATAGGCTGGATAAGGGCTTGCATGGTCAAGGGCATCAACCGGTCCTTTAACTATCATGATATCCCTTTCTGGGTCTACGTTGCCTGACATGTAAAACAGCACCTCACTTATATTCTGAACGTTTACCTCTTTGTCAACCACCACGATTATTTTGGTAAACATCATCTGCCCAAGGCCCCATAAGGCTGAGGCTACTTTAAAGGCATGACCTGGATATCTTTTATCTATTGATACAAAGGCTAAGTTATGAAAAACTCCCTCCCAAGGAAGATGAATATCTATTATTTCGGGAAGGATCTTTTTTAGCAGAGGCAAAAACAACCTTTCTGTAGCCTTACCAAGAAAACAATCCTCTTGAGGAGGTTTACCTACGATGGTAGCCGGATAGATAGCATCCTTTCTTAAGGTGATACAGGTAACTCTAAACACAGGGTAATAGTCTGGAGGGGTGTAATAGCCAGTATGATCTCCAAAAGGGCCTTCAAGCCTTCTTTCGAAGGGCTCTACATATCCTTCAAGGACGATCTGACTTTCTGCAGGCACCTCAAGGGGCACAGTCAAACATTTTACCAGTTCAACCGGAGACCTTCTTAAAAATCCTGCTAACAAAAACTCGTCTATGTCTTCAGGTAAAGGAGCTGTGGCTGCATAGATAATTGCAGGGTCAGGGCCTATAGCTACAGCTACCGGCAACCTTTCTCCTTTTTTTTCTGCTTTTCTATAGTGCTTAGCCCCGGTCTTATGTATTTGCCAGTGCATACCGGTTTCATTCTTACTAAACACCTGCATCCGGTACATACCTACGTTATAAGTCCCGGTTTCAGGATCCTTGGTGATCACACAAGGAAGTGTTATAAAAGGACCTCCGTCCTTAGGCCAGCATTTAAGTATGGGAAGTTTGTAGAGATCTACCTCATCTCCCTCCCAAACTATCTCCTGACAGGGGGCTTTTTCAACCTTTTTAGGAAAAAGATTGGAGGCACGTAAAAGCTTCGGGACAAGCTTTAATTTCTCAAAAAAAGACCCAGGTTTTGTTACCTCTATAAACTCGGCAACCTCTTTTCCAAGCTCATCAAGATCCTTTACCCTCAGGGCTAAACATATCCTTTTGTAACTTCCCATAAGGTTGGTAACCACAGGAATTTTATAGCCCTTTACTTTTTCGAACAAAAGGGCTGGGCCAAATTTTTTACAAACTCTGTCGGTAATCTCGGTTATCTCAAGTTCAGGAGAAACCTCTTCTTTAACCCTTATTAACTCCTTTTCCTGTTCCAGCACCTGTAAAAACTCTTGTAAACTTTTAAAACTTGACATTTTATGCCTCTGCGATGTCTTTTTTAAAACTAAAATCAACCTCTATCGGATATTCCCCGGTAAAACAGGCTAAACATAATTTGTTTCTTAGATCACCTAACGCATCAACCAACCCTTCTATACTGAGATAATAAAGGGTATCTATGTCTAAAAACTTTCTTATTTCTTCCACACTATGTTTAGCTGCAATAAGCTCTGACCTTGAAGGGAAATCTATTCCAAAAAAGCAAGGGAACCTTATCGGGGGACAAGAAAGCAAAAAATGAACCTTTTTTGGCCCAAGCTCCTTTATCCCTCTAAATCGGTTTTTACTGGTTGTTCCTCTTACCAAGGAATCATCTACTATAATAATTTCTCTATTTTTGATAAGTTCCTTTACCGGGTTTAATTTCATCTTTACAGAAAGATCCCTAAGACGTTGTGAAGGCTGGATAAAAGTCCTTCCTATGTAATGATTCCTTATCATTCCAAACTCAAGAGGGATACCACTTGCCTGTGAATATCCGATGGCTGCATAAGTACCTGAATCAGGAAAGGGCATCACAAAATCTGCCTCTAAAGGACATTCTTTATAAAGATTTTTTCCTAACTGTTTTCTTACAGGATATACGGTTTTGCCAAAGATATGGCTATCAGGCCTGGCAAAATAGATAAACTCAAAAACACAGTGACTCTTGGGAAACTTTTCTTTTTTAAAGGGAAAATAAGATTTTAGCCCTTCTTGAGTTATAACCAAAATCTCCCCTGGGGCTACCTCTCTTAAATACTGAGCCCCGATAAGGTCAAACGCGCAGGTCTCAGAGGCTATCACATAACCTCCGTTAATTATCCCTAAACAAAGGGGACGAAAACCCCAAGGATCTCTAAAGGCAACCAAGGTGTCATCGTAAAGAAGAAGGACAGAATAGGCTCCCTTTATTTTTTTCATAGTCTCAGCAATAGCCTCTACCAGACCTTTTTTAAGGTTTCTCACGACTAAATGAATAATAACCTCACTATCCATCGTGGTTTGAAAGATATGTCCTTCTTCCTCGAGGGAGCACCTGATCTGATAGGCGTTGACTAGATTTCCGTTGTGAGCTATGGCTATCTTTTTTTTAGCAAAACTCACACAAAAAGGCTGAGCATTTTGTACTATACTTGACCCTGTGGTAGAATATCTCACATGACCGATAGCTACCTTTCCTTTAAGACCTTTCAAAATCTCCTCATTAAAAACCTCACTTACCAGCCCTAAGGCCTTCCACTCTCTTATGGTTTCTCCATCATAAACTGCAATCCCAGCACTTTCTTGACCTCTGTGTTGAAGTGAATAAAGCCCAAAATATGTATAGTTAGCTGCTTCTTCTACACCAAATATCCCAAAAAGTCCACACATCTTTTTTCACCTCTCTTATTACTCTACTATACCTCCGACAGTCAACTCAGGGATTCTTAGAGTAGGTTGGCCGTCTGAAACAGGAACCCCTTGGCCGTCTTTCCCACAAACCCCAGGCTCAAAATGTAAATCCTCCCCTACCATGTCTATGATTTCTAATACTTTGGGACCGTTCCCTACTAAAGTAGCACCTTTAACAGGATAGGCTATCTCTCCTTTATCTATGTAATAACCCTCTCTTACTTCAAACACAAAATCTCCTGTTAAAGGATTAACCTCCCCTCCGCCCATTTTTTTTACTAAAATCCCTTTTTCTATACTTTTAAGGATCTCTTCAGGCTTATGAGGACCTTTGGCTATATAGGTATTGGCCATGCGAGGTATAGGGATACACCTATAATCTTGCCTTCTTCCATGTCCATTAGGTGTTTTCTGGTACTTAAATGCGGTTAACCTGTCATAAAGATAGGTTTTAAGCCTTCCGTTCTCTATCAAAACTACCGGTTGAGCATAAACCCCTTCGTCATCCACCTGATAAGAACCATAAAGACCTTCTATCGTTGGGTCGTCAACCACCGTAATCAAAGGACTGGCTACTTTTTCCCCAATTTTACCTGAATAAACCGAAAGCCCCTCTTCTGCATGGTCTGCCTCAAGACCATGCCCTACAGCCTCATGTATCATCGTTCCTCCTGCCTGACCTGCTAAAACTACAGGCATAACCCCAGCAGGAGCTTTCTTAGCTGAAAGCATCTTCACAGCCAACCTTGAGGCTCGTTCAGGAAGAACTAAAAACTCTTCTAAATCCTTTACCTGTTCAAAGTTCATCTTTCTCCCTGCGACCTCATAACCTCTCTCAAGCCTACCGTCCTTTTCTGCAACCACTATCACTCCCAACTTGGTATATTCCCTTTTATCAGACAAAAATTTTCCCTCTGAGGTAAAAATCCATACTTCTTTTACGACCTCGCTATAAAAAAGACGATAGTGTTTTATCTCTTTCGTAGACCAAACCTTCTTTTTTAATTCTTCTAAATATTCAAGCCTGGTGGTTAGTTTTTTAGAAACCTCTTCCTCACAAGGTCTTTTTGTCTGTAAAATCAACTCTCTTAAACCTTTCTCAAAAAATCCATTAGAAAAATAGAGTTTGTTGGTAAACTCTGGGGTGATTTTTCTTATGGCTGAGCCTTCTTCTACTCCCCAGTTGACCTCGTCTATTCTGTCTGGCTCAACCACTATTTTAAGAGTTTCAACCCTTTCTAAGTAAAGGTCTCCATAAAAAGCGTCTTTAAACCATTCTTGAGTAAGACTTTTTAAATATTTTAGGTCAACTTCTGACATTTTAATACCTTCTTAAATTTTTCATCTGTTATTTTAACAAACTTACATAATTTTGAAACTCCTTTTTGTTTAAGCAACCCCTTCTTCCGTAATCCCTGAGGCTTATTCCTGCGGTATAAATCCCAAGGTTTAAAGCTCTTTCGTCAGGCAATCCTAAGGCTATACCTGCAAGCACCCCAGCGTTAAAATAATCGCCTGCCCCGGTATTATCTACCACCTTTTCTATCTTTAGACTTGAGGCTGTGATAACCCTATCCCTACTCACCAAGGTTGCTCCCTTTTTGCCTTGTTTTAAAAATATCTTTTCTATCCCTAACTCTAAAAGGTCATAAGGGTTTTTATCTAACATGCTCAGTTCTTCTTCTGTGATAAAAAGATGTTTAGTCTTTTTTAGCCAAGGCAAAAGGAACTCCCATCCCAAAGCGGTGTATATTCTACCTGGGTCAAAACAAAGAGGATTAACCTTGCTAAGAAGATTTAGCTGAAAATTTCTTCCTTCTTTAGAGGCAAAGGAAGAAAAGTGGTAAACCCCTGTAGGTAAGACCTTGGTTGATAAAAGGGAAGGGAGGTATTTTTCTGCATCCCCTGGACTTACGAGGATAAACCTGTCACGATATGGGCTTAAGATTATCAAAGCTAAACTGGTAGTTCCTTTTTTTATGATATACTCAGAAACAAGGTTTACCGAAGAAAATTCTTCTAAAATCTTCTTACCAAAAGAATCTTCTCCCACCGCCCCTAAAAAACTACACCTAAACCCCCAAAGACTAAGGGCATAAAGGGTATTAGCTGCAGACCCACCTCCTCCTTCAAACAAAAAGTTGCCTTTTTTCTCTAAAAAATTAAGCACCTCTAAAAATTCCTTTCTTTCTAAGGCTATTTCACCTCCTGGTATAGCTGGTATGTTTTTTTCCTTTAAAACCTCAAGGTCTTCTACCTCAAAAAAAATATCCCAATTAAGCGCCCCACAACCTACGAAATCAAACATTAAGCCTCCTTATGAAACAGTTTTATAGGTAATTTTATAGGTAATTTTAACGTAGAGTCTATTTTTTGGATAGGATCAAACTTTGAAAAGCCGGGTCAGTTCTGGTTGAAAAATTTTAAAAAGAACCTATGTTTTAAAAACAGAGGGCAGGGTTTAAGAGGTGATTGCTCCAGGGATTAATTCCCTGGGGAGGAAAGTCCGGGCTCCACAGGGGAGGACGCCGGGTAACACCCGGAGGGAGTAATCCCTGGAAAGGGCCACAGAAAACAGACCGCCAGCGGCCAGAAAGGATTTTTTCCTTTCTGGTGCGGGCAAGGGTGAAAAGGTGGGGTAAGAGCCCACCGCACCAGGTGGTAACACCTGGTGGCACGGCAACCCCCGTCCGGAGCAAGGCCAAACAGAGCCATGGGTGCCCCGCCCGCTAAGGCTCAGGTAGGCCGCTTAAGAAGAGGGGTAACCCTCTTCTCAGAGAAATAATCACCGCCTGGGGAAAATTTCCCCAGGTAACAGAACCCGGCTTACTTAAACCCTGCCCTCGTAATCTTAAAACAAGACTAACCATGTTTAAGCATATCGAGTTTGTTAAAAGTGTTTTTAAGTTAGAGGACCTGCCTCCTCCAGAATTTCCTGAAATTGCCTTTTTAGGAAGGTCAAACGTAGGTAAATCCTCTTTAATCAATGCCTTTTTAAACCGTAAAAAGGTAGCCAAAGTGTCCTCTACTCCTGGCTTTACCAAAGCCTTAAACTTTTTTAGAATAGATTTTAAGTTTTATTTAGTAGACCTACCTGGTTACGGGTTTGCTAAAGTCCCTGTTGAGGTAAAAAAACACTGGCAATACCTGGTAGAGGGATATTTAAAAGCAGTGAGAGACTTTAGAAATCTTGTACTTATTTTTGATATAAGACGTAATCCCGATGAAGCAGACATCCAGCTGGTTGAGTTTGTAAAACACCTTAAAAAACCTCACTGTATAGTCTTAAACAAGATAGATACTTTATCCTTTAGAGAAGTAGAACGTCAAGCCTCTGTTTATCAAAAAACATTCAAACCTAATCCAGAAACCCCTCTTTTCCTAATCTCCTGTAAAGAATCTAAGGGGATACCCCAGTTAAGATCTCATCTCTTGTCTTGTTTGGGCTTTAAAAATAATTGAGGAAATTTTCCTCAAAGTTTTTACTATTTTTGGTGTTTTCCCATCTAATCATTGATAATTCTATATTCTTTGTTTTGGCATAACTATTGCTATCTATTTTATCAGAAAATAAATCTCAAAAAAGGAGGTGTTTAAATATGAAGGAGGTGTTAAGTTCTCCTAAGTTTCAAACGTTAATGTCTCAAAAAAACAAGGTAGCTTTTGCTCTTACTTTTATCCAGTTGTTAATTTATTATGGTTTTATCTACCTTTTAGCTTTTAAAAAAGATTTTTTAGCCATTAAGGTTACCGGATCAATACCTTTAGGAATTCCTCTGGGGATTTCAGTAATAATTTTTTCCTGGCTGTTAACTGGAGTTTATACCCTTTGGGCAAACAGCGTCTATGACAGGTTGGTTGAAGAGATTAAAAGAGAAATAGAAAAACATTAAAATAAGGGGGATGTAAGATGGAAATGCAGACAACCTTAGGGCAACCTAACGTGGTTTCTATTTTGTTTTTCTTTTTATTTACTTTAACTACTCTTTATATTACCTACTTGGCTGCTAAACGGACTAAGACAGCTTCTGAGTACTATGCAGCAGGAAGAAGTATCACTGGATTTCAAAATGGACTTGCGTTGGCTGGAGATTACATGAGTGCAGCCTCTTTCCTTGGGATTGCTGGGTTGGTAGCGTTAAAAGGTTATGATGGTTTGATTTATTCCATCGGATTTTTGGTAGGCTGGCCGATAGTGATGTTTCTTATAGCTGAGCAATTAAGAAACCTTGGTAAGTATACCTTTGCAGATGTGGTAGCTTACAGGCTTAAGCAAAAGCCTATAAGGATTGCCTCTTCTTTTGGGTCTTTGGCTACCGTTCTTCTTTACCTTATTGCTCAGATGGTAGGAGCTGGTTCTCTTATAAAACTTTTGTTTGGATTACCCTATGATTTGGCGGTGGTTTTAGTAGGGACTATAATGATTATTTATGTTCTTTTCGGTGGCATGATTGCTACTACCTGGGTTCAGATTATCAAGGCTTGTCTTTTGCTTGGTGGAGCTACGGTGCTTGCCATTTTCACGTTGGTTAAGTTTGGTTTTAGCTTTAATGAATTGTTTGGTTTTATCAGTGAAAAGTATGGAGAAAAAAGGCTTCTTCCAGGAGGTCTTGTAGCCAATCCATGGGATGCTATTTCTCTTGGTATAGCCCTTATGTTTGGAACAGCAGGTCTCCCTCACATACTTATGAGATTTTATACCGTTCCTGACGCTAAAGAAGCCAGAAAGTCGGTTTTTTATGCTACAGGATTTATCGGTTACTTTTACATTCTCACTTTTATCATAGGATTTGGTTCGGCTGCTATAGTAGGAGAAAACTTGATTAAAAGTATAGAAAAAGGCGGAAATATGGCAGCTCCTCTTTTGGCGGAGGCTGTGGGAGGAACGATATTTTTAGGATTTATTGCTGCGGTAGCCTTTGCTACCATTCTTGCGGTGGTTGCAGGACTTACTTTAGCAGGAGCAGGAGCCCTTTCTCATGACTTATACACCAACGTAATAAAAAAAGGAAGAGCCACAGAAGAGGAACAGGTAAAAGTGGCAAGGTTAGCCACCCTTATCTTAGGAATCCTTGCGATTTTTCTTGGTATAGCTTTTAAGGGACAAAACGTAGCTTTTATGGTAGGACTTGCCTTTGCTATAGCTGCCAGTGCTAACTTTCCTTCTCTGCTTCTTTCTATCTTCTGGAAAAAATTTTCTACTGCAGGTGTAGTAGCAGGCATCTTGACAGGGGTTACCCTTTCTGTGGTGCTTATCATCTTGAGTCCCACTGTTTGGGTAGACATTTTTAAAAACCCTGCTCCCATCTTCCCTTGGAAAAATCCTGCTCTTATTTCTATGCCAGCAAGTTTTATCATGGCTATCTTAGTATCTCTTTTGACACCAGAAAAAGAAGCTCAAGAAAAGTTTGAAGAGGAAAAGGTTAGAACCTATCTGGGTGTGGGGATAGAATAGCATGCTTGATGCAGAAAGGTTTATAAGGGAAGTACCCCCTTTTAGGGGGCTCCCCTCATCTGTTATATCTACTTTAGTAGAAAAAATAAAGGTAAAAGTCTATCCTAAAAACGAGGTTATCTACCGGGAAAAAGACCTCTCTGAATATTTATATCTTATAAGGAAAGGATATGTAGTCTTAGAAAAAAAAGGTACTATCTTAGACCAACTTCAAGAAGGAGAAACCTTTGGTTATTTACCCTTAATAACTGATCAGGAACTTGACCATTCAGCCCGTGCGGTAGAAGATACCGTGGTATTTTTAATTAAAAAAGAAGATTTTTTAAAACTTTTTCAAAACTATTCAGTAGTCCAGAGTTTTTATACCCAAAAACTGGCTCAAAAACTGGCAGAAGCTTTAAACCAGAAAAAAGACCAGTGGGGAACTTTTAGCTCTGTCCCTCTCTCAAAATTGAACCTAAAACCCCCTGTCATCGTAGATGGAGAAAACTCCGTAGAAAAGGTTATTCAGGAGATGGTAGAAAAAAACGTCACCGCTTGTTTAGTTAAATTAGAAAAAGGATATGGGATTATAACTGAGCGGGACGTTATCAAAAAACTTCTATATCAGGGGTTGGATAAAAAAGAAACTAAAGCCAAAAATATAGCTTCTTTCCCTTTGGTGTATTTAGAAAAAGAAGCCCCCTTATCTCAAGCTATGCTTCTTATGACACAACACCGTATAAGGAAAATAGTGGTGGTTGATGAAGGAATACCTGTAGGTATTTTAGAGGATACCGACATCATCTCCCTTGGCAGCAAAAACCTTATTACCATAACTAAAGAAATAGAAAGAACCAACTCTTTAGAAGAACTAAAAAAAATTTATTACCACTGTTTTTATTCTGCCATAGATTTTGCCATAAAAGAAAAAGACCCAGAGTTGATAGGAAGATATCTTTCTGAAATAAGGGATGGGATCATCAAAAAGGCAGTTCTTTTAACCCTATCTGAAAGAAACCTTTCTCTTCTACCAAGCCTAATGGTTATCGGAGCCCATGGAAGAAGAGAAGCCAGTTTTAAAACAAAACTAAAAATTTTTCTAATTAAAAACAACTCAGAAGAAGCTTTTGAGGTTGCTTTGTTATTGGCCAAAAATCTGAAGTTTTTAGGGGTTGAAATAGAAGAGGAATATCTTACCCAACCTTACTGGGTAAAAACCTTAAACGAATGGGAAAAAACTTTTTCTCATTGGATAGCCTATCCTGACCTAAAAGATATAGGTAAAAAAGCTAATTTCTTTGACCTTCGTTTCATAGGTATCCAACCTGAAAAGGCAGACTTTTTTTACCAAAATATTTTACAAAAGATTAAAAAAAACGACCGTATTTTACCATATTTAGCCTTGGATGCAGTTAAACTCAAACCACCTTTAGGTTTGTTTAAAGAACTCCTGGTAGAAAAATCTGGTCCTTTTAAAGGTAAATTAAACCTGTTTAAATCAGGGGTTTTACCTTTGGTTTGTATGGTAAGGGTACTTAGTTTAGAACAGGGGATTAAAACCATGAATACGTTTAAACGGATTTCTTGTTTAGAATCCTCAGGAAGTATTAAACCTGAAACAGCTAAAGACCTGAAAGAGGCTTATAAATTTCTTACCACCTTACGTTTTAAAATTCAGATAGATAATTTTAAACGAGAACAAGAACCTCACGATTATTTAGACCCATCTGAGTTAGAAAAAGGAGACCTAAACCTTTTAAAAGAAGTCTTTAAATTCATAGAAAATTTACAAAAAATGCTTTTTGAAAAATACCGTCTAAGCTATTTAAGTTAAACGAGGATCTTAAGAAGGTGTGGAAGGTGTTAACCACAACTTTAAAGAGGACTTACTATACTTTTTTTCGAAAAAAGAAAAACTTAAGTTGGGAGGTCGACCTAAATAAAAAAGTAAAAGATACCACTTTCGTGGTGATAGACACCGAAACCACAGGGCTTGATTTAAAAAAAGACGAGGTTATCTCTGTAGGTGCTTATAAGATTGTTGATCTTACCCTTTCTTTTTCTGAAAAACTAATTTTATACTTAAAAACAGACCTGTGTAGAATTGAAGACTCTATCAAGATTCACGGGATTACACCAGACAAACTTAAAAACGGTCTTGAAAGAAAGGAGGCCTTGCATCAATTTTTAGAGTTTACCAAGGGTGCAGTATTGGTAGGATATTTTTTAGAGTTTGACTTAGAAATGCTAAAAAAACATCTCAAAGAAGAACTAAACCTTAACCTCTCTTTTTATGGGTTTGATGTCTTAGACCTTTATCCTAAAAAGACCTTAGATAGAATTCCTAAGCTTAATGAACTGTTAGAAGAATATGATTTACCTACCACCAGTTTTCACAATGCTTTAGAAGATGCCTACATGACTGCTTTGCTTTTTTTAAAATTAGTTTATTCTTACAGGAATAAAAAACTGAAACAACTACCGCTAAAAATTATTTAAAATGCTCCAGAATTCATTTTTTGATCAACCTTTAAAAAATCTACCCTTAAAAACTCCTCTTATTGTGGGGGAAGAAGATTCCTTAGATAAAGTAATTAAACTTATGGTAGAAAAAGAGTACAGTTTTGTTGTGGTGCAAGGAAAAGAAGGCTTAGGGATTATCACTGAAAGGGACATTTTACAAAAAGTGGTATATCAACGGAAAGACCCTTTTGGAATAAAAGCTAAAGAAATAGCCACCTTTCCTCTTGTCAGCCTTTCTACAGACCACCGTTTGTTTGAAGCCATCCTCCTTATGGCAGAAAAAAGACTAAGAAAAGTAGCGGTTTTTGATAAAGGAATCCTTCAAGGAGTACTTGAAGACACTGACATCATAAGTTTTCAAAGCAAAAACCTGGTTTCTCTTCTATATCAAGTGGAGTTGGCCCACGAGTTAGAGGAGTTAGCCAAACTTTATAGC
The DNA here is from genome assembly GCF_000734015.1 of Thermodesulfobacterium commune DSM 2178. GTDB lineage: Bacteria > Desulfobacterota > Thermodesulfobacteria > Thermodesulfobacteriales > Thermodesulfobacteriaceae > Thermodesulfobacterium > Thermodesulfobacterium commune. Next base: position 1,602,515 of record NZ_CP008796.1, on the reverse strand, counting down.
CTGGTAAAAGAAGCATTGTTAAATCAAATTTCCGAAGGTTTTAACCCGGAGTACTTAGGGAAATACCTTGCAGAAATAAACGACAGGTTTATAAAAAAAACCTGGGAGATAACCTTAAAGGAGACAGAGCTTTATTTTTCGGCTAAGTTTGGATTCTTTGTACTTGGAAGTGAAGGAAGAAAAGAACAAAGTTTTAAAACCGACCAAGATAACGCCTTAATCTATGAAGATTTGCCAGATAGAAAAAAAGAGGTAGACCTTTTTTTTGAAAGCTTTTCTTCTACTTTTATCGAAAATCTTTTAAAAGTAGGATTTCCTCCTTGTCCTGGTGGGGTTATGATTTCTAATCCCCTTTGGCGAGGAGATCTGCAAACCTGGAAAAAGCGGCTTTCTAACTGGATGGACTGTTCTCAAAAAGAGGCTCTGCTTAATCTTTGTATTTTTTTAGATTTTCGAATGGTTTATGGAGATGAAGAGATAGAAAAGGAGATCAGAGGTTGGATAAAAGAAAAAATAAGTAAAAATAAAGGACTTATCGTGTGTCTTGCGGCAGAAGCCATAAGGTTTGAATCACCTCTTAATTTCTTGGGAAGGTTTATAACCGAAAAAGAAGGCCCTAACAAAGGTAAATTAGACCTTAAAAAAACAGCCATTTTTCCCATAGTCCAGGGGATTAGAGCTCTGGCTTTAGAGTACAACCTCTGGCATACAAATACCTTTGATAGAATCGATGCTCTAAAAGAGGAAGGGATTCTCTCTTTAGACTTTGCCTCTGAATTAAAAGAAGGATACAGGTTTATCCTTTCTCTTCAATTTTTGAATCAAGCCAAAAAACTCCAAACCGGACAACCCCCTGACAACTATTTAAACCCGCAAGAACTTTCTAAAAAAGACAGAGATCAACTAAAACAGGTTTTCAAAACGATCAAAACCTTCCAAGAATTCCTTTTCAGAAAATACAACCTGAGGTTTTTTACCTAACTAACAAAACCTTTTGTAACGATCTGTCCTTAACGGGACAACCCCCTGCGCTTAAAGGTCCAAAGTATCAAAACCTATATATTTTTTATCTTTTAAAATTCTTTATTTTTCTAATTTTAACCATTTTTTGTTTAGGCATGATATTTGATCGAGAAACCTCAAAAATCCAAAGGAGGGAGGCAGGTTATGCGGTACAAGTTTAAGTTAAACTTATGGTCTTTTCTTTTGTTTTTCTTTTTATTAGTTTTTTCTAAAAACCTTTTAGCTCAGCCACAGGGGAATACTACCAAACCTGAGGCTGAAGCAATACCTTTAAAGATTGAGTTAAAGGCTGACAAAACCTCTTTCAAAGGTGGTGAAAAGATTAAACTTACAGGTAAAGTCCCTGAGGGCTACAAAGTAAACTTCATCGAAATCACTTCAAAAGAAAAAGTCCAGGTAAGTAGACTTGATAGGAAAGATTTTAAATTTTATTTAAGTAAAGAAATACCTGCTTTCTATCAAATTTGGATTAATGAGGACTATATAGCTAAGATAGACAAAAACGGTACGGTAGAAGAAAAACCGGTAAAGGAAATCTATCAAAAGTACAAACAAAATAAGAAATGGAAAATAGGAGAATTTTTAAGAGAAAGCAACGCTAATGTTGCCTTTATCACTCCTCCTAAAGAAATTAAACAAATCGATGTGTGGAAATCTACAGTTCTAAGAGCCATTATAGGTTCAAGAGGTATTAAATTAGATCCTCTTACTGATAAAAAAGAAATAACCAAAGAGGCTGCCAGATTAATTCAAACCAGGTTAAAGGATTTTGAAAAAATCTTTGTGCTTACTAAAATCAAGAATAATCCCGATGGTACCTTTGAAGCAGAGATAACTCTTCCTGGTAATGCCCCTAAAGGAGATTTTACTGTATTAGCTGTAGCCAACAAGGAAGTAAAAAGCGATCCAATTCAACTAACCCATCAAATTTCCTTTCCTACTGTATATTTTCCTGTAGCTGGAACTTCTACCAACATTTTTGGACCCCTCATTTTATCCTTTGTTATTTGTACCTTTGGGGTGATCATGGGAGCAGGTGGTGGTTTTATCTTAAATCCCTTATTGATTCTCATCTATGGATTGCCTCACGGTGTGGTTGCTGGTTCAGTTATGCCAACAGTTCTCTTTAGTCAAGCCGCAGGAATCTACAACTATTCAAAAATAGGATTTATCAACTGGAAACTTGGTATAGGAGTAGGTATTTTTATGCTAATCGGTGGTTTTATAGGTCCTCTATTAAACCAGTTTGTAACTGTAGATGAGTATAAGTTCATCTTTGGTATTATCCTGTTGATCCTTGCTGCCCTTCTCTTCTGGCAGACAACACCAGGATATCTTGAAAAGAATAAGAAGGAAAGGGCTATACTTCAGGAGTACCTAAAACGTGCTAAAGAAGCTAAGGAAAAAAAATCTAGTTAGGAGGTGAAAACCATGAAGTTAAGAATAGAATTTTGGGGACAAGAGTTTTATGCTAACATGATAATAGGTGCCATAGGAGGTTTTCTCATAGCAGTTGCCTCCAGTTTAGGTGGTTTTGGAGGAGGACCTTTTGTAGTTCCCCTTATGACAGTAATTATGGGTCTTCCGATTTATGTGGTGGTCGGTAGTTCTCTCTTAGCCATTTTCTTCAACACCTTAATGGCAAGCTCACGTTACTTCTTTTTTGGACAAACTGACCTTTTATTGTTTGTAGTCATGGCTGTAGGAGCAATTGCTGCCGGATTTGTAGGACCTAGAATTGCTAAAAGATTAAGCCCTGTCTGGGTTAAAAGAGTGGCTTGTTTAGGGATAACTTACTTGGGGCTAAAACTTTTAAACGTTCCGTTTATTCCTTAATCTAAGATCTTTACACCTAAGGGCTGACCTAACTTAGACTAAACAGGTTTCAGGTCAGTCCTTAGGTTTTCTTTTTCAAAAAACCGAAAATATTCCTCTAAATTTATCCGGTAACTTCCTTTTCCTGGATATATTTCATAATGGAGCTTATATTGATCTGGAGTTAAGTCTGGCATAAGAACATTAGCACCAGCTAGAAAAGCCTTAAACCTTAAATCAGGTGCTAAAACGTTTAAAGCTGTAGTGGCAGGAATGTTAGCTTTTGGAAGAATCATCCTGGTTAAGGCTATCAGTTTAAGGGTTAACCAAGGGTTTCCAGAAGGGAAAAAAGCCAGAGGAGTTTGAGGATGAGGAATAAATGGGCCATGCCCTACCATCTCTGGGCTAATTTCTTGTAAAAAAAGAAGGTCTTCGACCAAGGTCTCTATTCTCTGTCCAGGTAACCCTACGATACAACCTGTTCCAGTTTCATATCCAAGCTTCTTCAACCAGTTTAAACAACGAACCCTCTTTGTTAAATTAGTATCTGGCTTTAACCAACTAAAAAGTCTTTTGTCTATCGTTTCATGTTTGAGTAAAAACCTGTCAGCTCCAGCCTCTTTTAAAACCTTATAATCCTCATAATCCATTTCACCTACAGATAGGGTAACTACCACCCCTAAATTTTTAATTTCTTTAATCAAACGACTCAACCTCTTAGCATCCCAAAAAGGGTCCTCACCAGATTGTAAAACTATGGTCTTAAAACCTTGTTTGCTTATTTTTTCTGCTATTTCTAAAATTTCTTCTTCCTTCATGCGATAACGTTTGAGTTCCCTGTTATCTCTTCTTATGCCACAATAAAGGCAGTTGTTTCTACAATAGTTGGAAAACTCGATGATCGCTCTTAAATAAACTACATTTCCTTTTACTCGTTTCTTTATCTCATTAGCTATCTCATATACCCACTCAGGGTTGGCTTCTAAAAGAAGAAAGGCAATTTCTTCTTTTGAAAACTTTATCCCTGATAAAGCCTTTTCTATCAGGTTGTTTTCGGTTAGTTGTTTGTTCTTTTTAAAAAGAAAGCTTTTATGCATTTAAAGTCATCTGCGATTTTTTTATAATCTCTGATTTCAGAAACAACCAACCGTTGCAAATGAGGAAAAGGAGAAAGAGCTCTTTTTAAAATCCCATGCATGTAGGCCAACATTACCCCATAATTTACGATAGGAACCTTGGCACTCTTAGCCTGCATAATCCTTGAAAGCATTTCTTTTCTATTTAGCATGCAAGCTCCGCAATGAACGATCAGTTTATATTGCTCAAGGTTTTCAGGAAGAGGCCCTCCACCTGCTTTTACCTCTATTTCAAGGTCTTGTCCTACCTGAGCCCTAAGCCATCTGGGAATTTTTACCCTACCTATATCATCTTCTACAGGATGATGGGTACAAGCCTCTGCGATCAACACTTTATCTCCAGGCTTAAGTGTCTTTACAGCAAGAACCCCTTCTACCAGGGTTTGCAAATCCCCCTTATATCTTGCGAAAAGAACAGAAAAAGACGTAAGCCTTATGTCTGGTGGAGTGTCTGCAGAAACTTTGGTGTAAACCGAGGCATCTGTTATCACCAGACTTGGTTTAACCTTGGTCTTTTCAAAAACAAACCTAAGCTCCCTTTCTTTTACCACCAAGGCGATAGCTTCATTATCTAAAATGTCTCTTATAACCATCTGTTGAGGCAAAATAAGTCTACCTTTAGGAGCTGCTTTATCTACCGGGACTACACATACCACAAAATCTCCAGGTTTTATCAAATCTCCTACTATAGTTGGAAGAGCCCAGTCTTTGGGTGCATGCTTTATGATCACCTGTTTTAACTCGTCTATCCCTTCTTTAGTCTTAGCACTTACGAAAACCTTAGGTTCTGGAAATTTTTGTGTTTTAGCCTGAGGATAAAGGTCTATTTTATTTATCACATGCACTAACGGAGTATCATACTCCTTAGCCTTTTTTACTACCTCTTCCTCAAATTCTCCGAAACCTGTCATAGGGTCAATTACCAGCAACACCAAATCTGCTTTATTTAACACTTCATAAGACTTCTTTTTCCGCAACTCCCCAAGTTTACCTACATCGTCAATTCCAGCTGTATCTATGATTACCACAGGCCCTAAGGGAAGAATCTCCATACTTTTTTCTACCGGGTCAGTGGTAGTTCCTGGAATATCCGAAACAATCGCAAGTTCTTGTCCGGTTAAAGCATTAATCAAAGAAGATTTTCCCACGTTTCTCCTTCCAAAAAGGGCTATGTGAAGCCTTTGTCCCTTAGGTATATTCATTTTAAAAGATCCTCTTTTAAAAAACTTATCAGTTGTTTTCTTTCTTCCTCTGGGATTTTCTCCCACTCGTTAGAAACAACCGCAAATCTCTCGTTAAGGTATATAGGTTCTGGAGGCAAAAAGCTATCTTCTTTGTGGCCAGCTACATAAGAATGCCTTTTTCCAAGCACCTCAACCAACCAAAGATTTACTCCATAAGTTTGTTTTATCCTTTCAGCTAAGGCTGTAAACTTAGAAATAAAGGTCTCTCTCTCCATTCTCAATCCTCTGATAATACTCTAAAAGTTTTTGATAAACCCCTTCAGGAACCATACCTTTAAGTTCTTCCATCTCTTTTTCTATAACCTTTTGGGCTACCTCCTTAGTTTCTTCTGAGGCAAAATCATCAAGCCATTCTTTAAAGGTAAGGACAGCATTTAACTTACAAAAGATTCGTTCTTTCCCTTTAACCAGGAGGTCCATTATCCTTTCTCCTGTTCTTCCACAACGATAACCTGCAGTGCAAAAGCTTGTGATATACCCCATCTCAGCAAGTTCCCTTATTACTTCTTCAAGACTCCGAGGATCTCCTATCTGAAACTGCTGTCTTTCTAACTCTTGTTCTGTATACCTATCAGAATAAGCTCCTATTCCTATCTTGGTTGAGGCATCCGTTTGGGTCACAATTCCTAAACCTAAGATTTCTCTTCTTATATGAGCAGGTTCTCTTGCGGTAAGTATCATACCCGTATATGGGACAGCCAGCCTGATTAAACAGATTACTTTTTTAAAATCCTCGTCTGAAACTTTATATTTTGTCTCCTGCACAAAGGGGGTATTAGCCGCAGGTTCAAGCCTGGGAAAGGAAATGGTATGTGGGCCTATCCCAAACTTTTTCTCAAGGTCTCGTGCATGGTATAAAAGTCCCATCAACTCAAACCTCCAGTCATAAAGACCAAAAAGCACCCCCAGTCCTACATCATCTACACCTGCCTCTAAAGCTCTGTGATGACAATAAAGCCTCCACTGATAATGATGTTTTACCGTTCCTTTGGGATGGATTTGGGCATAGGTTTCGTGATGATAGGTCTCTTGAAACACCTGATAAGTTCCTATGCCTACTTCCTTAAGCATCTTGAGCTCGTCTATAGACATAGGGGCAGCGTTAACGTTTACCCTCCTGATCTGTCCATATCCCCTTCGGGTCTTCACCTTTACCGAATAGATAGCCTCTATCGTATCTCTAATATATTCAGCCCCGGTAGCAGGATGCTCTCCATAAACCACTATCAGCCTTTTATGCCCTATCTCTCCTGCTAAAACCTCTGCTTCTCTTTTAACCTCTTCTATGGTAAGTACCCTTCTCTTGATTACCTTGTTTTCTCTTCTAAAACCACAATAAAGACAGTTGTTGATGCAAAGATTTCCACAATAAAGTGGCGCAAAGGTAACAATCCGGTTGTCGTATACCTTCTTTTTAATCTCTCTTGCCGTAGCAAACATTTCTTCCCAAAGTTCCGGGTCTTTGACGTTTATCAAAACCGCCAGTTCATCAGGTTCAAGGGTCTCGATAGCAAGAGACTTGGCTAAAATTTCTCTTACCCTAACCGGGTCTGGCTCAACATGTTTGTTTAATTTTTCCCAAATTTCCTCGTCGTTGATAAAGTCCCTTCCCTTCTCTAAATACCTTTCTATTTCATTTTCTTTTATTATCTGATCTGCCAGACTTTGTGTCTCTACCGTTTCAAAGTTTAAAAACATTCTTTATCCCCCCTTTTTTGTATTATTTCTTTTAACTTTTCTAACCCGGCAATTCCTGGGGTAGTAAGCTCCTGAGGATCAAGTATCAACCTTAACTCTTCTTCAGTGAAATAACCTCGAGCCAACAAGATCTCTTCTACCCTTTTACCTGAACTCACAGCCTCTTTATAAACCTCTGCACAAACTTCATAACCTAAATAGGGACTAAAGGCTGTGATCACACAAGCACTTTGGTTAAACAATTCTTTACATCGTTCTTGATTAACAGTTATGCCTGATATACATTTTTCTCTAAGGATATTACAACTTTTTTTAAGAAGCTTTAAGCTTGTGATAAGTTCTTGAGAGATAAGCGGTAAAAAAGGGTTTAACTCTAAATTACCAAGGCTACATCCCAAAGTTATGGCATGGTCTGCTGCTATCGTCTTTATACCTACTTGAATTACCATCTCAGGAACAACCGGGTTCACCTTTCCTGGCATGATAGAGGAACCAGCCTGCAACTCTGGAAGTTTAATTTCTCCTATACCTGCCTTAGGTCCAGAAGAAAGAAATCTTAGGTCTCCTGCTATTTTAATAAGGTTTGCCGCTAAGGTTTTCAAAAACCCAGAAACTTCACAAAGAGCATCCAGATTTTGTGTAGCCTCAAAGAGGTTTTCTGCTTTAGCCACCGGAAGTCCTGTAATTTCTCTCAACTTTTCTATGGCTATTTCTACGAATTCGTTGGGGCAGTTTAGACCTGTACCTACAGCTGTTCCTCCAAGGTTTACCTGTCTTACCCTTTCTGAGGCTTTATTTAACCTCCACCAGTCTCGATTTAAGGCTTCAGCCCAAGCTCCAAATTCTTGCCCTAAAGTTACAGGGCAAGCATCTTGCATCTCAGTCCTACCAACCTTTAAGACTTGGGCAAACTCTTTTTCCTTTTTCTGAAACTCTCCTTGAAGAAGTGCTACCTCTTGAGCCAACTCCTTCAAAAGTCTTAAAACCGCTATCTTCACTGAGGTTGGGAAAACATCGTTGGTTGACTGATGTAGGTTTACGTCTTCTATAGGATGCACGATCTCATACCTTCCTTTAGGATGACCCAGAATTTCAAGAGCACGATTAGCAATGACTTCGTTAACGTTCATGTTAAAGGAGGTGCCTGCACCTCCTGCCAGAGGATGGATTAGAATTTGGTCATCAAACCTTCCCTCAGCAAGTTCTTCACAGGCCTCTAAAATAGCATAAGCCTTTTTTTCCTCTAAAAAACCAAGCTCTTTGTTAGCAAAGGCACAGGCTTTTTTAACCAAACCTATAGCCCAGACAAGCTCTCTATGAACCCTTTCTTCAGATAGCGGAAAATTTTCTAAGGCCCTTAAGGTGTGAATACCATAGTAGGCTTCCTGTGGAACAAGTTTTTCTCCCAGAAAATCAATTTCTTTTCTAAACAAGTTTTTTCAACCTCCTTAAAAACACCCCTTGGGGGAGGGAGGGGAAGGGTATGCAGAGATGGCCTCCCAAATAATTTTTACCCCCCAGGGGATTGGACTTATCTTCTTTTCTTATAATAGGTATGTAAAAGTCTTTCGCTTATTCCACTTAAAGGATGCTGGGCAAACTTTGTGTAAAATTCTTTAATCATCGGATTTTGATGGCTTGCAGCTATTTTAAATTTTTCTCTTACTATCTTATCGTCCTTATACTGAGCAGACTGTCTTGCTTTAATAAGCTCAAGCTTTTCTCTACCTACAGAGGTTTCAAAGAAGTTTTCTTTAACCTTTTCCTGAGAATAAACTATCTTAGGCACCCCTACGGTAAAGGCTACATAGGTTATACCTAAAAACTTTATAAAATCTCTTCTGTTTACTTTTTGCATAGTTTCCCTCCTGTGTTCTAACTTAGTTTATGTTTAAGCCCTACCCAGCTTATAAAATATTTTTTGAATAAACCCTATACTCATCGCCTGTTTGGGCTGCCCTCCTCCATTAATACAACCCCCTGGACAGGTCATAACCTCTATAAATTGATAAGGGCTTTTTCCTCTAAGCACTTCTTCAACCACTGGCTTTAAATGGGCCCCATTATGGCCAATACCATTTACTACACAAACCTTAAGTCTTATAACTTTATCATTAAAAACTTTTTGATATTCAGGTCTCAAAGGTATGGTCACCGTAGCTCTGACTACAGGGTTAGTAAGCCCTCTTACATCATGAAACTCCCATTCTGAAGCAGTAGGAGAAGGTTCTTTCCCAGAGAGAACATGAAAAGCAAACCTTATCGCAGCCTCCATCACCCCTCCACTTACACCAAAAATGGTAGCACCTCCTGAATACCACATAAAATTTTTAGGGTCCCTTTCCTCTGGCAAGCTCATAAAATCGATGTTAAGTCTTCTAAAAATTTCTGCCAAATCTCTGGTAGTAAGTACCGCGTCTACATCCCTTATACTCTCATTTTTATGATATTTACCGGCAGAATTAAACTCAGGCCTAAAAGCCTCAAAAATCTTAGCTGTACATGGCATAACCCCTACGGTATAAACCTTTTCTACCGCAACTTTCCACACATCTTTAGCTCCATAGGTCTTAGCCGTAGCTCCAGCCATCTGCTGAGGAGATTTACAGGTTGAAAGGTATGGAATAAGATCAGGATAATAAAGCTCTACATACCTTACCCAAGCAGGACAACAAGAGGTAAACTGTGGTAAAGGTTTGTGTTTATATTCCTCTACTTCTAACACCAATTTTTTATCCCATAGATAAACAGGTAGTTCCTTTAATCCTGCATGTGCGGCAATCCTTGCTAAAAGTTCTGTCCCTTCTTCTAAGATAGTCTGGTCAGCCGCAAAGTTGTTGTCATAAATCTCAAATCCAGCCTTTTTAAGCGCAACCCAGAGTCTCCCTAAGGCTAAGGTCCCAGGCTTTGCGCCAAACTCTTCTGCTATAGCTACCCTTACCGCAGGAGCCACTATCGCCACCACCTTGGTTTGTTTGTCTTTTAGTTTAGGCAACACATCCTCCACAAAGCTCATCTGCTCAACAGCATCAAAAGGACAGTTAATCAAACACTGCCCACATACCACACATTTGTCTAAGTTGATCTTATGCTTTTCTCCTACAGAACCTTCTATAGCATCAGCAGGACAAACTCCTCTACAAGTATCACATCCTACACAAACTTCTTCGTTTATCCGAATGATACCTCTAAGTTCTCCTCTTCTGTAAGTACCTGCATCTTGAGATAACCCTTTTTCTGATTTGAAAGTTCTAACTTTACTAACCATGGTTTCTCCCTCCTGCTAACGTATTTTTTATCTCCTTGGAGTGTAATGGGTATGGAGAAGCTTATGAGATTTTTCTCCAAGAGGTTCCTTTAAAAACTCTTGGTAAATTGCTTTTATTTCAGGGTTTTCATGGCTTTTTCTTATAGGTAACTTTTTATCCCTTTCATATATTCCCTTAATACGCTCCTCTCTTGCCTCAACTGTGGTAGGAATAGGCTGACCACCACCTCCGATACATCCACCAGGGCAAGCCATTACCTCTATAAAATGGTAATCCTTTAATTCTCCGGCTCTTATCTTATCCATCAACTTTCTTGCAGCCCCTAAGGAATGGGCTACCAATACCTTTATGGTTACCCCGTTCATCTCTACAGCCGCTTCTTTAATATCCTTCATCCCTCTTACTTCTTCAAAATCAAGTCTTGGTAAAGTCTTTCCTGTGACCACCTCATAAGCAGTTCTTAAGGCTGCCTCCATAACTCCCCCGGTTGCCCCAAAAATCTGAGCGGCTCCTGTACCCTCACCCATAATAGGGTCATAAGGACTATCTGGTAGATTGGCAAAGTCTATCCCAGACTCTCTGATCATCCTGATAAGTTCTCTTGAGGTTAACACCACATCTACATCTCTTGTGATATTAGGGTTATTCCAGTACTTTTGGGCAGAAACCATTTCAGGACGAGCAGCTTCATATTTCTTTGCAGTACAAGGCATGATTGAAACCACAAAAATGTCTTCAGGATTGATACCCTTCTTTTCTGCATAATAGGTTTTGGCTACAGCTCCAAACATCTGTTGAGGAGACTTGCAGGTTGAAAGATGAGGTATTAGGTCTGGGTAAAACTCCTCAACAAACTTAATCCATGCAGGAGAACAGGAGGTAAACTGAGGAAGGACCCCGTTGTTTTTAATCCTGTGGATCAACTCATACGCCTCTTCCATGATGGTAAGATCTGCCGACCAGTTAGTATCAAAAACCGCATCAAACCCAAGCATTTTCAAGGCTGTAACCATTTTTCCAGTAATATCTGTACCTCGAGGTAACCCAAAGGCCTCACCTATGGTTACATGGGTAGCAGGTGCTGTCTGAACAACCACATGCTTTTTAGGATCACTTAAAGCCTCCCAAACAAGAGACGTGTCGTCTTTTTCTACGATAGCCGCGGTAGGACACACCAAAGCACACTGTCCACAGGCAACACACTTAGTCTCTATGAGAGACTTGCCACCCACCGGCCTTACTATGGCCTCAAACCCATTCCCATAAAGCTCTAACACATCAACCGTCTGTAAAACCTTACAAGCGGTGATACATCTCTGACAGACAATACACTTGTTAGGATTTCTAACGATCGAAGGAGAAGAACAGTCTATCTCATAAGTCTTTCTCTCCCCTTTGGGTCTTATACTTCTTATGGTAAGTTCAGCACATAAACTTTGTAGCTCACATACCCCATTTTTAGGACAGGTAGGACAGTCCAAATGATGGTCGCTTAGCATAAGCTCAAGGTTTAATTTTCTGGTAGAAAGAACCCTTGGAGGGAGTAGAATATAAATTGTGTCTTTTAATAAAATATTTTAGAGGCATAATAAAAATTTTTAATATTTTTTAAATTAATGATAACATAAAACCTAAAAGACTAAACTAACCAGGAGGTCTGTAAAATGGAAAACTTAGACTTAGATTTAGAAAAAGTTTTAAGTGAAATCTCAAAAATTGAATCAAAAGAGGGTATCAAAATGGCTGCTGCACTCCTCTTAAACGCTCTCATGAAAAAAGAAAGAGAAATATTCCTTAGAGATAGTATTGATAATAAAGCTAATGGTTACTATGAAAGACAACTTGCCTGTTTCTTAGGTAACCTTGGTATCTCTGTCCCAAGAGATAGAAAATCTGAATTCAGACCTGCTATTCTTCCTCCTGAATGGCAAAAAGCTGATGAATCCTTCCAGGACTTTATCCTTAACCTCGTTCTCCAAAGCTACTCCCCCAATAAAATCAAAGCCCTCTTGCAATCTATGAAACTCCCCTACTCCCCAGAACAAATAGAAGAAATTAAAGAAGAATTGTATAACCAAGCCAAAGAATTAAAAACCAAAGAATTGCCAGAAAATTTGTTTGCTATGTTTATAGACGCTTATCATACTCAGATAAAAGATACCGAAGCCAACAGAATCAGAAAAGCAGTTATTTATAATATCATCGGGATAGATATGGAGGGAAGAAAAAATTTACTTTCTTATTACATTTATTTTGGTTCAGAGACGAAGGAGGACTGGCTCCAGATACTTAATGATTTGATAAAGAGGGGAGTTAAGAGGGTTATGGTAATAGTGAGTGATGATTTTCCTGGCCTTACTCAAGCCATAAAAGCCCTCTTTCCTGAGACAGATCATCAGCTTTGTTTTGTACACATGCAAAGGAACATCAACAGGAACATGTCTAAGCAGGATGCTAAAAAATTTTATGAGGAGTTAAGCATTATAAAGAGGATAGAGGAGTATGAGAGGGCCTTAAATAGATTTGAGGAATTATGTAAGAGTTATGAGAAGAAGTATCCAGCTTATATAAAGGGACTTTTGAAAAAGAAGGAGCATTATTTTGTTTATAAGAAATATCCTGAGGGGGTGAGGAGGTATATATACACGACGAATGTGGTTGAGAATATAAATAGCAGGATAGAGCTGATAAGGGTAAATACAGGGGGATATTTTCAATCAATCAAGACAGCAGAGGTTGCGATATACATAACAGTAAGTCGGATTCAGAAAACGAGATGGCAAAAACCACTTCCTTTAATTAAGTCTGCTTTATACGAATTGAGGCAAATGTTTGTAAAGAGATTTTATAAGGAGACACAATTCTCTTGACAAGTGTCCCCTTGGAGTATGTGTGTAAACCACCATACCTTCTTCTACCAAAGTATTGCAAGAAGACAACAAATCGTTTTTACCTTGAACCTCTACCACACAAACCCTACAAGCCCCCACATCATGTTTGATATGTTTTAACCCTACTCCATTTAAATAACACAATGTAGGAATTTTTATCCCCACTTTTTTAGCAGCCTCCAATATAGTAGTTCCCTCAGGAACTTTAACGCTTATACCATCGATGGTTAACTGAACCTCTTTCATCTTTTCACCTCCGACAGATTCTTATTTTTATAAAGGCACTACTTTATCCCACCCAGGATGTCCCGGGATGGTTTTTTTACATATACCTTGCTTATGCGAAAGGAGATCTTCATAACAACATTCAAGGGCATACTTAACCGATTTGCCAGCAAGCCTCCCAAGGTCACATTTGCTTGAATATCCTATGTCTTCTGCCAAAAGTTTTAACAATCTTTCGCCATCTCCATCGATACTACCTGCTAAAATCTCTGATAAAACCTCTTGCATTCTTTTAGTTCCTATCCTGCAAGGAATACATTGGGCACAAGAATTTTTTTGAACAAACTCAAGAAAAGAAAGAATAACATCGGTCATACATTTTGATTCATCCCAGAAGACCTTACCTGCAGAACCAACCCCAGCAACCACCCTACTAAGTTCCTTCCAATCCAGCTTATCCTTAAGCTCTATCTTGACAGGACCTAAGGACTTAATTTTTTCGGTAAATTCCGTAGCTACCTGAGCAAACTTTAATCCCTCTGCCCCAGAGATCCATTCAAGCCTAAGCCTATCTTTTTCGATCCCTATAACCTCTAAAAACCTCTGCAAAAGGTTATACCTGCGATGAGCATAATAGTTACCATAGCGATAATGACAATCTCCAGGATGACATCCCCCTATAAGCACTCCGTCTGCCCCACTAAAAAAAGCGTAAAAAATAAATTCTGGCTCTACTCTTCCGCTACAAGGAACCCTGATAAGATAAACGTTAGACGGATAAGCATACCTTAAAGACCCAGCCAAATCAGCCCCAGCATAAGTACACCAATTACAAGCAAAAACAATTATCTTGGGTTCAAAACCTTGACACATTTCCTCCTCCTTAACCAGGCATTTATGTTTTACTGTTTTAGTAATACTAATTTTAAAATTATGTCATTAAATTTTAAAAGTCAAATATTTTTATTCAAAGTTTTTCCCAAAAATTTTTAATTTTTCTCATGTTTTTAAAAAATTTTTTATTTTTTTACACTTTTTTAAAATTGATAACAAAAAGCATCATAGCTAAACCTTTAAAAAAGTTTAGTTTTTTAGACTTCTAAAAAGTGTTTAACGGTTGATGGATGAATCAAAAAGTCTGAAAATAACTGTTACGAACTAAGGTCTTTGTGGTTTTCTATAAAAAGGTTTATAATAGAAAGCATGCCTAAAAGACCTCTGTTTTTCTTTAAAACATTTTTGCAAAAAATATTAAAAGACGAGATTTTAGTATATGCCCAAGGACTTTCTTTTAACACCATACTTACCCTCATTCCCCTTTTGGGGCTAATTTTATCTATAGCTAAAGTTTTTATTCCTCAGGAAAAGATAATAGACGAATTTCTCCTACAGGTTACCCAATATCTTACCCCTGAAGCCACCCAAAAGGTCACTCAGGTGCTGATCAAACTTATCAAAAAGCTTGAGACCTTTCCCTTGGGGAAGTTTAGCGTTTTGTTTTATTTCATAATGAGTGTGGGACTTTTGTTTCAAATAGAAGATGTTTTAAACAAAATATTTGAAAGTACCAAAAGAAGAAGTTTCTATCAAAGGTTGCTTTTCTTCTGGCTTTGTATCACCCTTACCCCTTTTATCTTTCTTGTACCCTTTATTTTTTCTTCCTACGTAGGAAAATTTTTTATTTTTTTAAATTTTTTGTTTATGGTCCTTTTCTTTTTGTTGATCTATCTTTTTTTTCCTGCCAAAGATGTTTCTAAGAAAGAGGCTCTGGTTGGTGCGGTTTTTTCTACCTGTCTTTGGTTTACCAGCTCTTATCTATATTCGGTTTATGTAAAATATGCCGTAAGTTACTCTAAAATCTATGGTTCATTAGCGGCTTTTCCGCTTTTTTTACTTTGGATCTTTTTAAACTGGGTGGTGTTTTTGATAGGGGCAGAACTTATCGTTTTTTTAGAAAAAAGGGCCTGGGAGTCAGAAACCCCAAACATTCCCAGAAACCTTTTTGCACTTTTTGTGATGTATCTTTTAGGGGAAAAATTCTATTCTGAAGGTCCTATAGAAGTTTATACTCTTTGTCAAAGATTAAAAATTTGTCCCATTGAATTTGAGACCCTTTTACAACAGCTTGAAAACCAGGGCCTGGTGGTATTAAAAGAGGGTAAAATTTACTTAGCTAAAGCCCCTGAAAAAATAAGCCTTTTAGAAATTCTAACCTTAGAAAATAGACCTGATTTAAAAGACCTAAGCAAGGTTTTTCCTGAAGATTTTATCAAAAAACTCTCCTTCATGATGGACCAAACCTCAAAATTCACCTTAAAAGACCTTTTAAACTAAAATCAGACCTCATCTATAGCTTTACTTATTTGGGTTTTGTATTATATTTAGTGATTGGAGGAGTGCCCGAGTGGACGAAGGGGGCGGCCTTGAAAGCCGTTGAGGGAGTTCACCTCCCTCCGGGGGTTCGAATCCCTCCTCCTCCGCTTATAAAATCCTTTTAAACCTTGCCTAATGTTTAATTTCTTCAAAAGGAAAAAAGAAGAAAAAAGAGAAGCCCAAGAACAAACTCAAAATCTTATTACCTCTTCTCAAGAAGCTCCCCAACCAGAACCTGAAGAAGAAAAATCTGGGTTTTTAGGTTTTTTTAAAAAGGAAAACCTGATAGAAAAATTCAAAAAAGGTCTTTCTAAAACTAAAGAAAAGCTTTCTGAGGCTCTCTCGGATCTTTTTGAGGTTGAAAGGGTAGTAGACCTTAAAACCTTAGAAGAAATCGAAGAAAACCTTATCCTTTCAGACCTCGGAGTCGAGACTACTTTGGCTCTTATCGAACCTTTTAAAGATCGAGTAATAAACGGAGAAACCCTAACCACCAAAGAGCTTAAAAAGTTTCTTAAATCTCAAATGTTGTCTTTTTTAAAAGAAGCAGAAACCCCTTTTCCTCCTCAAGGACATCCCTCTGTGCTTTTTTTTCTTGGGGTTAACGGGGTAGGTAAAACCACTACCATCGCCAAAATAGGTAAAAAACTCAAAGAAAATGGATTTTCTGTGGTGCTGGTTGCTGCTGACACCTTTAGAGCTGCAGCCATAGACCAGTTAAAAACCTGGGGGGAACGGATAAGTGCACCTGTTATAGCCCTTCAGGAAGGCTCTGACCCGGCAGCTGTTATCTATCAAGGTATAGAGTATGCTAAAAAAAACAACATCGATGTAGTTTTAGTGGATACGGCTGGAAGGCTTCATACTAAATACAACCTTATAGAAGAGCTTAAGAAAATGGTAAGGGTGATGCACAAATTAGTCCCACCTGAGGCCTGTGAGAACATTTTGGTGCTTGACGCAACCACAGGGCAGAATGCCCTAAGTCAGGCCAAACATTTTACTGAGGCTGTGCCAGTACACAGCGTAATCATTACTAAGATGGATGGAACCGCTAAAGGAGGTATTGCCATAGCCCTTTCTTATCAATTTAACCTACCTATTAGATTTATAGGATTAGGGGAGAAGGCCGAAGACCTCGTCCCCTTTAACAAAGAGAGTTTCGTAGACGCTATTCTTCCAGATTAACCTCTCCCTTTATCTTTTCATACCAAAGATGATGTCTCTTTTTTACATATTCTTCGTCCACATATCCGGTGATCATGGCTTTAAGTAAAGGCCAGTTAGATTTTACCGCTAAAACAAAAAATACATGAATTATAAACATCAGGATAAAAATCCCCCCACTTATGGTATGAGTAAGGTTAAGAAGAGTTTCTGTTTTCGGGGAAAAGATCACCCATTCTAAATTTTTAAGTACCTTTAAAAAGCCTGTTCCTCCTACCACCAAGATGTTTAACCCAATAAACAAATAAGCTACCCTTTGTTCTGGAAGCCATTTATCACAAGGAGGCTCCTTACCTATACCAAAAGAAGCAAGTATTACCTTAAAGGAATCTATAAAATCCCTTGGTCTCGGAATAAGGCCAAAGTCTTTTCTCAAGCCATGATAAAAGAGATGAAAAAGGACTCCCATCACAAAAAAGATGGCAGCTATATAATGGATCTTAGTTACCGTATAAAAATCAGCCGTCCAGCCAAATCCTGGTAGTTCCGTGATATAATACCGCTTAAAAAGGGGAAGACACCCAAGGCCTGTAAAGATAAGAGCTATGCCTGATAAAGCCACTGTCCAGTGTTCAAGCCTAACCAAAATACCATATCTTTGGATTCTATTCTTCATCTCTATCTACCTCCTTTTGCTTAGAATCATCCTGTGATCTATTTATCAAAGCCCCAGCTATGCCAGCTAAAGAGGAAAGCACGGCAGTAGCTACCATCCCTTTGCCTATAGGATTAATTTCTTGATGATATCTGTTAGGTATGTTTACAGGCATCCGGAACCTTGCTTTGGTTTGAACAAGATATTGGTCTATCCTTTCAAAAGGGACAGGAGAAAGATATAACGTTGAAGTGCCTCCGTTTTGTTTATCACCATAGATATATAACCCTTCTTTTTTAGCTCTTTCGTAGGCCATCTGATATACTTCTTTTCTTTCTCCAAAATAAAAGACCTGATTTTTACAGGCTATGACACAAGCTGGGATTTCCCCTTTTTTAATCCTGCTATCACAAAGATCACATTTATACATCACACCTCCCCCAGCATACTTGGGAAGAAGTTTAAGATAAAGCCCAACCCCTGCCTGACGTTGAGGGATATGCCAAGGACATACATCTCTACATTTTGCTCCACCAAAGCAAAGGTTGTGGTCGATTACGCTGTTACCTTCAGGCTGTCTGGTTAATGCTCCAAAAGGGCATCCTTTTACACATGGAGGAGAATCGCAGTGCATACATCGTCTTGGAAGGTAAAGAGTTTTGCCTTCTACCTCTACTTTTTGTACAAAAATCCAGTTGTAAGGGGTAAGGGTGGTTATTAGCTCTTTTTTATCCGACCAGTCTTCGTAATTTTTACGAGGCCAGTAAGGTAAAATTGGTTTTTTGGGATTAGGAAACCTTTCTTTATTTTCTTCTCTACAGGCTTTGACACAAAGAGGGATTTCTTCTCCCTGGCAGCCATCACATCTGGTTATGTCGATAAAGGTAGCATATTTTTTAGTGTTGGCATAGGACTCACGAGGTATGATTGCTGCCCCAAGTAAACAACCTCCCAATTCAAAAAACTGTCTTCGTGTAAGCTTCATCCCTACCCTCCTAGAATTTTCATGTTGCTTCGACTTTTTAAATATAAATTGTTTACTAAGAAAATCAACTAAACTCAAACTAAAAAATCTTTGAAAAATATAAAAAGGTAGTAGAATTATACTTAACCCTAATTTTTAAAATGCCGGCGTAGCTCAGCGGTAGAGCAGTGGATTCGTAATCCACAGGTCGAGGGTTCGAAACCCTCCGCCGGCTCTTTTTTTAAAATTACCTTAGGTGTCTAACAAATTTCAATAGAGAGGAGTTTACCGATGGAGGCCTTACAAAACTTAAGAGGGTTAGATAAAATCCTTGTTCCTGTTAGACTTACAGGGAAATCCAAATTCGTCTTTCAATGTAACCCTGGAGTTCCTTGTTTTAAACTCTGTTGTTCTGACCTTTTTTTACCACTTACCCCCTATGATATTATAAGGATTAGAGATAAACTTGGGCTTACCACAGATGAATTTTTACTTCAATATACAGAGCCCTTTATCCTTCCTAAATCTGGGCTTCCTATCGCAAGGCTAAAGATGAGTGAAAACGAAGAAAAAACCTGTCCTTTTTTAGGAGACGGGGGATGCAACATCTATGAGGTAAGGCCTCTTGCTTGTCGCTATTATCCCTTAGGTTTTGGGCTTTTCCGCAACAAAGACGAAAGAAGAAACGAAGAAATCTATTACCTGGTGAAAGAAGGTTTTTGTCAAGGCCTTGACTCTGGGGAAGAGATGACTGTGGATGAATACAGAGAATCTCAGGGCATTCCTGAGCTTGAAAAACCTATCGTAGAATGGGCAGAAATCATCATGAAAAAAGAATCTCTTGGGCCTATTTCTGTCCCAGAAAAAAGTATTCAGTTATTTTTTATGGTAAGCACCAACCCAGAGCGGTTTAGAAGTTTTGTTTTTGAAAGTAAGTTTTTAGATATGTTTGAGGTGGATGAGAAAACCTTAGAAGAAATCAAGGAAGATGACCTAAAACTCCTTCAATTTGGGTTTAAGTGGCTTAAGACAGTTCTTTTTGGAGAAAACCTGATAAAAAGAAGGAAGGAAAGCCCAGCAGTTAAAAAGGTCAAACCCTTTTAACATGTATCCCAAGATCAAAAGAAGACCCACACGTAAAGTCTGGGTAGGGAACGTTTCTGTAGGTGGAGATAGCCCTATAAGGGTTCAAAGTATGACCAATACCTCTACCACAGACCTTTCTGCCACACTTTCTCAAATCCAGAAACTCGTTGAAGCAGGTTGCGAAATCGTAAGGGTAGCTATCCCTGATGAAAAAGCCGTTAATGCCTTAAAAGATGTGGTGAAAGAAAGTCCTATTCCTGTGATCGCTGACCTTCATTTTGCTACCTCTTTAGGGGAAAAGGCTGTCAAGGCAGGATGTGCAGGTATAAGGATAAACCCAGGGACTTTTAAAAACAAGGCTAACTTAGAAAGGTTACTTAAGGTTTGTAAAGATTATAACTGTTGTGTAAGGATAGGGATCAACGCCGGTTCTCTTGAGCCAGAGATTTTAAAAAAATACAAAACACCTTCTTATCGTGCGATGGTAGAAAGTGCCTTAAGATGGGTAGAATACGTGGTAGAAAAAATAGACTATTACAACCTTAAGGTGTCGCTTAAGTCCTCTAACTGGTGGGAAACAGTCAAAGCTTACCTTGCTTTTTCAAAAAAATCTGATTTTCCTTTGCATGTAGGGGTTACAGAGGCAGGGGGCCTTATTCCAGGGACCATAAAAAACACGATGGCCATCTCTTACCTTTTGCTAAGAGGTATCGGAGATACCTTGAGGGTTTCCTTAACAGGCGACCCTACGGAAGAGGTTTACGTGGCTTACGAAATACTTAGAAACTTAGGGCTTAGGGCCCTTCATCCTGAAATAATCGCCTGTCCTACCTGTGGAAGGTGTGAGATAGACCTCTCTTCGCTTTACCAAAAGGTAGAAACTTGGGCTAAAAAGGTTAAGGCAGATATAAAGCTTGCTGTGATGGGTTGTGTGGTTAACGGTCCAGGTGAGGCTAAGATGGCTGATGTAGGTATTGCCGGAGGTAAAGGGGTAGGGGTGATTTTTAGAGAAGGTAAAATCGTTAAAAAAGTGCCTGAAAAAACCTTACTTGATGAGTTTTTTAAAGAGGTGGAAGCCTTTTTACAAGCCCATCCTGAAAGGGTAATCAACCCTCGGCAATAAGCTGATAAACCTCTTTTACAGGTATGTTATATTCTTCAGCGATTATTTTAGCCATTTCCTTAGGTTTTAGCCCTTCTTTTTTAAGTTCCTTTATCCTTTTTTTTATACCAGCAAGCTTTTTCTTAACTAACGGTTTTTCTTCTGTTTTAGGTTGAGGTAGAATTATAAGGGTGATTTCACCTAAAAACTTCTCTCTGTTAGCTAAGGTTTGCAGATCTGTCCAGGTAAGCTCTTCATGAAATTTGGTTAGTTCTCTTGCTAAAAAACATTCACGATTTCCAAGGATTTCAAGTAGATTTTTAGCGGTTTTCTCCATCCTGTGCGGGCTTTCAAAGATGATGAGAGGAAAATTTTCTGGCAAGTTTTCCAAAACTTTTTTTTGCTCTGTCTTTTTTCTGGGTAAAAATCCTAAAAAGATGAAACCAGAACTCAGGTCAACCCCTGAGGCACTAAGGGCACAGGTAAGGGCAGAAACACCAGGCACAGGAACTATCTTAATCCCCCTTCTATGGGCTTCTCTAACCAAATAAGCCCCTGGGTCTGAAATCAAAGGACAACCTGCTTCACTGGTAAGGACAACTTCTTTCCCTTCTTCTAAAAGCTTTAACACCTTATGGGTTCTTTCAACCTCTACGTCCTTATAAAGACTTATGAGTTTTTTAGGTCCACATCCATAATGGGTAAGAAGTTTTCTTATAGACCTTGTATCTTCAGAAACGATGATTTCTGTATTTTTTAATACCTCTAAAGCCCTAAGGGTAATGTCTCCAAGGTTCCCTATCGGCACTCCAACTACATAAAGTATTCCCTTAGGTTTTTCCATCATTTATCCAAGTTTTTTAAAACTTGTTTTAAAAGCCAATTAATTTTAATTTTTATCACAAACCACAGAAAGGGCAACCAACCAGTTGGTTGCCCTTAAAACTTATAACTTAATAGCTAAAACTTATTCCTGCATAAAAAGACCTGTCAGGGGTGTTATAACCTTTTGTCTCTTCGTAGTTAGCGTTTAACAGGTTATCTATTTTAAGATAAACTTTTAAATTTGAGGATACATAGTAGTTGGCAGAAAGGTTTACCAAAGAGTAGGGTTTTAGCCTTTTGGAGTTATCAACGTTAGCAAATCTTTTGCCTGTATATGTGTAGTCAGCTAAAAAAGCAAGTTTTTTCAGGGAATATTCTAAGGTAGCTCTTACCTTGTGGAAAGGTTTATAAGTAAGATACTTGTCTTTGTCTCTATCTTCTGAGTCTAAGTAAGTATAATTAGCCTTTAACCTCAGGTTTTGAGTAAGTTTAAAACTCAGATTAGCCTCAGCCCCTTTAATCACAGCCTTACCAACATTTTGAGGTTTCCAAGTTTCCAAATTAAACTGTATTAGGTCTTTATACTTTTGATAAAACATACCTGCTCCCAAAACCAACCTTTCTTGTAAAAGATCTTTTTCCAGGTAAAGGTCCCATCCCTTAGACTCCTCTGGTTTAAGATTAGAATTATTATAACCAGGATAAAAAAGATCATCAAAAGTCGGCACTCTAAAGGCAGTACCGTAATTTCCCTTTAAAACCAAGTTTACCTTTGGGATTAAGTACCTAAAACCTATCCTGTAGGTAGTTTTCTCACCAAAGTTTTTGTAATCATCATGCCTTAATCCTGCGTTTAAAATCAGCGTATCATTTAAGAGAGAAACTTTGTTATTTAAAAATACCCCTAAATGTTCTCTTTTTTTATCGTAAAAATCATTAGAAAAACTACTCTCATAATAACTTTCTACTTTTTCTCTCTTAAAGTCTAAACCAAAGACAATAGAATAAGCTTTGTTTAAGTTCAAAAGATTTTCCCAGGAAAAACCCTCTGTAGAAGGATTATACCGAGTATAAGTAAACCAGCCCTTAGGTGTATAGTCTTTTCTCTGATAGTTATTTTTATAAAACGAAAAGGTTTGCTTATAGTTATCCAAGAAAGACAGATCAAGCTTTGCTCCTACCAAATAGCTGTGAGATTTTTTAACAGCTTCTTTATCATTATAATCATCGTATTCCACTCTTCCGTAGTTATAACTTCCTAAAAATTCAAGTCTTACTTTGGGATGAAGATTAAATCCTATTTTAGAAGAAAAGGAAGTGTTCTTAAAGCTGTCCTTTTCATTTTCTTTTTCATTCTTAGCAGAAAAACCTTCGGTATAATAATGTAAGGCATTTATTCTGAAATCGATAATTTTAGCTTCTCCTGAGAGTTCAAAAGAGGTTTTAGAGGTTCCATAAGACCCTCCTGCAACTAAGAGTCCTGCCTTAGGTTTTCCCTTTCCCTTCTTGGTTATGATGTTTATCACCCCACCTACAGCTTCAGACCCATAAAGAGTGCTTTGAGGGCCTTCTATGATTTCGATCCTTTCTATGTCATCAACAGATAAACTACCAAAATCAAACATCCCTGAAGATGGGTCGTTTACCTTAAAGCCATCTATCAAAACTAAGGTATGGGCTGATTTTGTTCCTCTTGAAAGAAGAGCCCCTGCTGTCTGTCCAGGTCCTCCGTATGCTGTTAGGTATATTTGAGGAAGACTTCGTAAGACATCACCAACAAACATAAAGTTTTTCTTTTCTAATTCTTCTTTAGTGATAACCGTCACTTTGGCTGTAGTTTCTTTTAGTGGCTCCTCGATCCTGTCTGCTGATACCACTACCTCTGGGACTGCTTGACTGTTTTCTGCACAAAAACCAGTAGAGGCTGCAAGTCCTAAGATTAAAGACAAGCTAAGGTTACAAAGAAACTTTTTCCCATGACCTCACCCCCTCGGGTTTTTTAGGGTTGAGGTGGTCTTCCGGCTTCCGGATCAACCTACTTGCCGCACCTTCCCAGTGTCTTTCGGCACCAGTGGTCTGTCGGCTAAAGGCTGTTTATATCAAGCCTTTAGCCCAAGGAAGGAAGCCTCTTTTCGGGAAATCCCTACTTGGGACCTCCTTCCCCAGAGGTCAGGTAGACCTCCAAGCGGCTTTCGTCCCCGGTCACGGCTGCGGGGCAGCGGGGGATTTTCACCCCTCTTCCACAACCTCAACCCGATAGTCTATTTTAAACAGTCAGATCTAAAATGCAACCAGTTTTAGTTTTTTAATTTAATCTTTAAGCCATCAAATCCTTAAGACATCGGAAGCTCTATCAAAACTTCAAGTCCTCCTTGCAGAGGCAAACTAAACTTGACTTTACCATTATGAGCCTCTACTACTTTTTTGGTGATAAAAAGTCCAAACCCCAACCCTTTGTCAGCGCTTGACTTAAAAAAAGGCATTCCTAAAAAAGGAAGGTCCTTGGGGTTCACTCCAGGGCCTTCATCTTTTATGAGGATGTTTATCATTTGATTTTCTCTTGTATAGGCCTTAACTGTTATTTTGCCGTTCTTAGGGGTAAACTTTACGGCATTTTCTAAGGGATTCAAAAAGGCTTGCATAAGCCAGTCTTTGTCTCCCTCTATCCAAACACTTTCAGGAAGGTCTACCTCTAAACTTATGTTTTTATCTTCACAAAGAGGCCTTATCCAGAAAATTACATCCTCTAAGGCTAAACTTAAGTCAAACCTTTCTTTTTTTAAAGGAAGTTCCTTCACAAGATATTCAAGAGAGGTAAAAAGTTTAGACACCAACCGCTCAATACGTTCTAAGGCATTTTTAAAAGTCACAAAATAGTCGTGGATTTGAGTATATTGATTTAAGCTAAGGATTTCACCCTCCAGTTTTTCTGCATAACCCCGTAGAATGGTAAAAGGCGTCTTGATTTCATGAGAAAGATAGGAAAGGGCCAAGGTATAACTTTTTTTAAACATTTCTTTTTCTGAGTTATCTATAAAAACATACACCTTTTTTCCTTGTCTTGATAAATAAGTTTTCACCTCCCAGTTTTTTGTTCTTATCTCTTCTAAGACTGTGGCAAATCTTTTTCCTCTCAAGTCCCCAAAAAGGCTTAAAGAGATTTTGTTTTGCCAAAAAATTTCTTCTGTTTGGTCTACGATAAAAACCGGGATTTCTAACTGATAAAGAGTTTCTTCCCAAAAAACTTGCTTTTGTCTAATCTCTTCTGCTTTTTGTTTGGTCTCTTTTAGTTTTTTTAGCAACCAGAATAGGATTAAACCTAAGAAGATATTAAACAAAATAGAAAATGCGACAACAAACGCCATATTTATGCAGGTTTTTTTAGTCTATATCCAAACCCTCTTACGGTTTCTATTAACTCTCCATATTCCCCAAGTTTATCCCTTAGACGGCAGATGTAAGCATCCAGTACTCTCGAATAATATTCTCTTTCTAAAGCCCAGATATGATTAGAGAGCTCCTCTCTAGAAAATACTTTTTCAGGGTTTTCTATAAAAACTTCTAAAATTTTGTATTCTGTTGGGGTCAGGTTTAAGGGATTATCTTCTAAAAAGATGGTCTTTCTTTCTTTATCAAGAAGTAAAGGACCTACCCTAACCTGAGAAATAGGGGAATCTTTGGTTTTTAAAATTTTTTTAATCCTAATAACCAGCTCTCTCAAACTAAAAGGTTTAACCACATAATCATCAGCCCCTAACTCAAGCCCTAATACCCGGTCTAATTCTGCACCCCTGGCTGATACGATCACCACAGGAATGTTAGAATATTTGGAGGAAAACCTAAGATATTTCAGAAGTTCTATACCGTCTCCATCTGGAAGTATCAGGTCAAGCACAACCAAATCTACCGAAGACTGAATTAAAAATGAATAAGCCTGGGCAAGAGAGTTAACCAAATAAGTTTTAAACCCTTGAGAAGTCAGAGCCTCTGAAATAAGATTTGCTATGTCTTTGTCATCCTCTACTATAAGGATCTTCTTCATGTTGTTATAAACAATAAAATTTTTTACAAATATGTCAACCCATCTGTCAAAGGTTTATGTTGAAGATTTCGAATGTTGACTTATATATTGAACCAAGAAAAAGCATTCAAACCCTTTTGTCGATGTCTAAATCATAAAAATTTTCTAATTTTTAGGTTTAAACCAAAGATTAACAAAAATTTAACAAAATTTTAACAAAAGAGATTTAAGTTATTTATAAAAAAATTAAAGGGGAGGTTTTGAGATGAAAAAGAAATGGTTTAAAAAGGTGATTGCGTTATTCCTTGGTATTGGATTTTTCACTGCCTCTGGAGCTAAAGCTACTGAGATTACTGGGGCTGGAGCAACTTTTCCTCAACCGGTATTTCAAGCATGGGCCCACGAATACCATAAAGCTACAGGGGTCAAAGTAAACTACCAAGGGATAGGTTCTGGAGGTGGTATCAAACAAGCTCAGTCTAAAACCGTTGATTTCGGAGCAAGCGATAAGCCTTTGACCTCTAACGAACTTAAACAATACAACCTGGCTCAGTTCCCTGCTATCATAGGTGCGGTAGCCTTGACTTATAATTTACCTGGATTTAAAAATATATCTTTAAATCTTGACGAAAAGGCAGTTTGTGGTATATATCTTGGCAAAATCACCCGGTGGAATGACCCATATCTACAAAAACTTAATCCAGGGGTCAAACTACCAGACGTTTCTATTACAGTAGTTAGAAGGTCAGATGGTTCAGGAACCACCTGGCTTTTTACCACCTATCTTTCTAAGGCTTGCCCTGAATGGAAAGAAAAAGTTGGAGCAGGTACTTCTGTAGACTGGCCGGTTGGAATAGGTGCTAAAGGTAATCCAGGGGTCACCAACTATGTAAAGCAAAACACCGGTTCTATAGGCTACGTAGAATATACTTATGCTAAAGAGAACCTTCTCCCGGTAGCACGATTACTTAATAGAGATAAAAATTATTACTTATTACCAAGTATAGAAACTATCCAAGCAGCAGCTTCTAACGCTAAATGGTCGATGGAAAAGGACTTTTATGAAGACCTAACTTATCAACCTGGTAAAATGTCTTATCCTATCGTAGGGGTTTCTTTTGTTCTTTTAGTAAAAGATAGCCCCCGTGCTAACGAAGTAACCAAATTTTTTAAATGGGCCTTCGAAAATGGAGACACTATTGCCCAAAAACTTTACTATATACCTCTTCCTAAAAATCTAAAAACTATGATTTATAAGTACTGGCAAAAACATAAGGTCAATTAAACCCTTCTTATAACCTCTCTTAAAGAGGACTTCCTCTTTTCAGAGGAGGTCCTCTTTACTTTTTTTACCCTTTTTATCTATAATTTTTATGTTAAAATTACTTAAACTAATAAGGACGGTATATGGGAAAAGGCTTCTCTTATTTAATAGAAATTTTTACCAAATATTTTTTAGGTTTTTGGGCGGTTTTTACAGGTCTTCTTTTCCCTTTTGTTGTCTTTTTAATACTGCTTTACGAATCTAAACTTGCCATTCAGAATTTTGGGATCATAAACTTTTTAACCTCTACAGAATGGGACCCTGTTAGAGAAAGTTTTGGTGCCCTTCCGATGATAGTAGGTACTTTGATCAGCACCTTGATAGCCATCCTTCTTGCTGCCCCAATCTCTATAGGTATCGCTATCTTTATTACCGAACTTGCCCCTTCATGGCTTAAAGGAATTTTTACCACAACTATAGAGCTTCTGGCTGCCATCCCAAGTATAATATATGGGATTTGGGGCTTCTTAGTGTTTGCCAAGTATATGCGAGAAGACATAGAACCATTATTACAAAAAATCTTCTCTCCTGTCCCTATATTGTCGCAACTCTTTTCAGGAAACCCCACAGGGATTGATGTGCTTACCACCTCTATAGTTCTTTCTATAATGATAATTCCCTTTATGTCTTCAGTAGTGAAAGATGCCTTTAACCTTGTACCTTCGGTGATGAAAGAATCAGCCTATGGGCTTGGGGCTACCAAATGGGAGGTAGTAAAAGATGTAGTTATTCCTTATACTGCGTCAGGAATCGCAGGAGGACTTATTCTTTCTACAGGAAGAGCCTTAGGAGAAACCATGGCTGTTACCTTCTTGGCAGGCAATGTCCCCCAAATCCCTAAGTCCTTACTTGAACCCTTTACTACGATTACCGTAGCCTTAGCCAATCAGTTTACCGAGGCTGACACCCCCTTATATCTTTCTTCACTTTTTTATCTTTCTTTGTTTTTGTTTTTGATATCCTTTGGGGTCTTGATCTTAGCTAAACTTATGATTTTGAGGATTGAAAAGAAATGGAAAAAGTAGTCCTTTACAGAAGAAAACTTATAAGCAAAGTGATGCTTTTCTTATCCTTTATAGCAGCCATCTATGGACTTTTTTGGCTATTTTGGATTCTGGGGACTCTTTTTTTTAACGGTTTTAAACACCTAACCTTTTCTCTTTTTATAGAAGACCCCGGTCCCCCTGGCATAGAAGAAGGAGGGTTAAGACATGCCTTTATAGGACATGCTATCATTACTTTTATAGCCAGTGTCATCGGTGTCCCTATAGGTATTTTTTCTGGAATATACTATTCTGAATATGGAAGAGACTCAAAATTTTTCAAGGTTTTAAGAAACATTACAGACATTATGGTAAGTACCCCTTCTATCATCATGGGTGCAGTTATGTATGCCTTGTTTGTGGTTCCTTTTAAACACTTCAACGCTCTTGCAGGATGTTTAGCCTTAGGGATGCTTATGGTTCCTGTGATCAGTAAAACTACAGAAGAGATGCTTAAATTAGTTCCATTTACCTTAAGAGAGGCGGCTTATGCCTTAGGAGCTTTTAAATGGCAGTTGATAAAAGATGTGGTTTTGAGGTCGGCTAAATTTGGCATATTAACCGGAGTGTTACTTGGTATGGCAAGGATCTCTGGAGAAACTGCACCTTTATTGTTCACTGCTTTTAACAACCACTATGTTTCTTTTGACATATTTAAACCTATGGCTTCTCTCACAGTCACCATTTTTGACTATGCCATGAGCCCCTATGAGTTTTGGCACAATCAGGCATGGGCAGCTTCTTTCTGTTTAGCTCTTTTTGTACTAATTCTTTCTATTTTTGCTAAAACTTTAGTTCATTCAAACTTTGGCTGGCTAAAACTTTTTAAAAGAAAAAAATAAAACAGAGGCTTTAAGATATGGACGACAAAAAAGTAGAAATAGAGGTTAAAAACCTTAATTTTTATTATGGGAAAGAACTTGCGCTTAAAAACATAACCATGAAGATTTATCGGAAAAAGGTTACTGCTCTGATAGGCCCCTCAGGATGTGGAAAAACTACTTTTCTTAGATGTTTAAATAGGATGCATGACCTTTATGTGGGTAACCGTTATGAAGGAGAGATAATTTTTGAAGGAAAAAACATTTTAGATAAAAAGATAGACCTGATTGAGCTTAGGGCTAAAATAGGGATGGTTTTTCAAAAACCTACCCCCTTCCCTATGAGTATTTTTGATAACGTAGCCTATGGTTTAAGGTTAAAAGGAATAAAAGGAACTGAACTTAAAGATAGGGTTGAAGCTGCCCTTAAAGATGCTGCCCTCTGGGATGAGGTTAAGGATAGACTTAAAGAAAGTGCCTTTTCTCTTTCAGGAGGACAACAACAGAGACTTTGTATTGCAAGGGCTATTGCTGTTGAACCCAAAGTTTTACTTTTTGATGAACCGACCTCAGCTTTAGACCCCATTTCTACTGCCAAGATAGAAGACTTAATCGTTCAGCTAAAAAATAAAATCACTATTGTTATCGTTACACATAACATGCAACAGGCGGCAAGAACCTCAGATTATACAGCTTTTATGTATCTGGGCGAACTTATAGAAGTTGGTCCTACAGAAAAAATCTTTACCAACCCTGACAAGAAACTTACAGAAGACTATATTACAGGAAGGTTCGGGTAAAAGCCATGAAGACACCAGAAGGTTTTCTCTTTTCTGCGGTAAAGTGTGGCATCAAAAAACCAGACAGGTTTGACCTTGGGTTGATTTATTCACCAAATAGACTTACTGCCTGGGGGGTTTTCACCCAAAACACCGTTCAAGCAGCCCCTGTAGTCTTAGGTAAAAAACTTATAAAAGAAGAAACGTTACACGGCGTGGTAGTAAACAGTGGAGTAGCCAACGCCTGCACCGGAGAAGAAGGGATTCAAAGAGCTACCAAACTTTTAGAAGAGGTTGCCAAAGGATTAGGAGTAAGTCTCCGAAGTTTATTGCCAGCTTCAACCGGTGTGATAGGAGAACAATTGCCTCTCGAAAAAATGCTTCCCAAAGTCTCAGAACTTGTATCCAACCTTTCTCCAGAGCGTTATTTAGACTTTACGAAGGCTATCATGACCACCGATACCTTCCCCAAGATAGCTTATCGAAGTTTAAAAAACGGGATTTCTATCCTTGGGATAGCTAAAGGGGCAGGGATGATAGCCCCAAACATGGCAACTATGCTTGGTTTTATCCTTACAGATGCAAAGGTTTCTAAAGATACGTTGAAAAAGGTCCTTCCCAAGATAGTAGACCATAGCTTTAACCAGATAACCGTTGATGGAGATACTAGCACCAACGATACGGTTTACATGCTTTGTAGTAACCAGAAAGACCTCAAAAACTGGGAAGACTTTGAAAAAGCTTGTTTAGAGGTAGCACAAGAACTGGCCTATCTTATCGTAAAAGACGGTGAAGGTGCAAGTAAAGTTATAAAAATTATGGTAAAAGGAGCTAAAACCAAAGAAGATGCCAAGACTTTTGCCTTTTCTGTAGCCAACTCTCCTTTAGTAAAAACTGCAATTTACGGAGAAGACGCAAACTGGGGGAGGATTTTTGCTGCCCTTGGGAAAACGACCATTCCTTTTGATTTCGAAAAGGTTGAAATCTATCTTAATGGAATCCCTTGGGTAAAAAACCTGCAGGTAATCACTGACGAAGAAATTCTAAGAAAAGAACTCCAAAAAGAGGTAGTTGAAATACAGATCAAGTTAAAAGAGGGTAAAAAAGGTTTTGAGGTTTGGGCAAGCGACCTTACCGAAGAATACATCAAAATAAACGCCCATTATCGCACATAGCTTAGGGATGAAACTTCTCTTAACCAACGACGACGGGATCTATGCAGAAGGTCTTTGCGCGCTCTATAACGCCCTTTCTCTTGAACATGAGGTCTACATCGTAGCACCTGAGGCAGAGAGAAGCGCTGTAGGGCATGCTATTACCATACACTATCCTCTTAGGGTAACCAAAGTTAAAAGAGGCAAGAAATTCTGGGGATATGCAGTAAGTGGAACCCCTGCTGATTGTGTCAAATTAGCGTTATATGAACTGATAGGCCCGGTAGATTTAGTGATCTCAGGGATTAACCGAGGGGCAAACGTAGGGATTAATTTGGTCTATTCAGGAACAGTTTCTGCCGCAACAGAAGCCAAAATTTTAGGTTATCCCTCTTTAGCGGTTTCCATAGATGCTTATGAAGATGTAGACTATTGTTTTGCTGCCAACTTTATAGCCAAGTTCTTGGACGTTCTAAAAGATTTGCCTTTAAACAAACCATTCTGCCTAAACATAAACATCCCTAACGGTAATCCCTCCAAAATAAAAGGAATAAAGTTTGTAAAACAGTCTAAAGCAAGGCTTAAAGAGGTCTTTGAAAAGAGATTTGACCTCCATGGGAAGGCCTATTACTGGCAGGGTGCAGAAGAACACACAGAAACAGACGAAGACACAGACGTCCTTGCTTTAAAACAGGGTTACATCACCATTACTCCCATCCATTTTGACCTAACCAACCACAACTCCCTAAAAATTCTTAAAAAGCATAACTTAAACTTTAATTTAGACTTCTAAATCAACGTTCAAGCAGTCTCACCTTTAAGAAAAATTAAATGACATAACATTTAAGCCTGTAGATAAATATAATATAACATTTATGATAAAATTAGAAAAAATAATAAACTTTTTTCTTATAAACTTAAAAATTATATATATTTTATTGTATTGTATTGTTTAATGTTTTAAAATGTTTCAAAACATTTTAAAACATTAACAGACTTTTGTTTTTAAATGCGGTCAAAAAGTCTGAGTTTTCAATAAAGCAAGATTTGGCATAATAGTTGCTTTATTTGTTTATGATTAAACAGACCTTTTAAAAAGAGGTATTAGAGGCTAAAAACTAATAAAACAAGTATGAAGGTAAGAAACGTACAAGTGCTTATAAAGACTGAAGATAAAGACTTAGAGGAGCGATTAAAAGAAATGGTAAGTAAAATAGGGGCGAGGGTGGTTGAAACCGAAAATCTTTCTAAGGATGAGTTAAAAAAGATAGATCTACTAATCATAGATACCCGTGAGATGGAATATGAAAGCATGTTTGAGTTTATTGGGGAAATAAGAAAGTTAAACCATAAAATAAAAATTATGTGGTTAACCTGTAAAGATAACATTAAGTCTTCTCTCTTAGCTATGAAGGTTGGGGTTACCGAAGAAGTTTTCTTTCCTATAGATGTAAAAACTTTAAAAAATAAAATTAAGATTTTATTAGAGGTATCTCAAAAAGAAAAAAGAGAACACCAGAGTATGTTAAAGATGGAGAAGATTGACTTTGTTTAAAAATTTAAACAAAATAAAAATATAAACAAGGAGGTGATGCTTATGGAGAAAAGGTGAAGCCTTTAGGGGTTATTTTAGGGCTTTTCGTTTTTATCGTTACCAGAAAAGGTAAGAGGAAAATATGAAAAAGAAAATTAGTAAAACAAACATAAAAATTGTAGGAGGTAGACGATGAGCAAATTAAGGTTACTTTATGAATTCATGGTGAGTGCTTCTTTGGCTCATGCACGTTGGGAAAAAGAGATGGCAGACAACATTTTTCGGAACAAAAAACGGTTGTTACTTTTATTGGTGCTTTTATCTCCAATTTTGGTAACCTCTCTCTTAGGGGCTGCTGACATACTTGGAGGTAAAAGTGCATATGCTCCCGTTCACTATACACCTATAGTTTTTTGGGCTTCTACTGTGGTGGGCTTTGCCGCTGGGTTGATTACTGGATGTATCGGTGCAGGAGGTGGTTTTATCATTGCTCCAGCCCTGATGTCTGTTGGGGTAAAGGGTATCATGGCTGTGGGAACAGACCAGTTTCATATTTTTGCTAAAGCTATCATGGGAACGGTGTTGCACAAAAAATTAGGAAACGTAAGTGTAGCTTTGGCTATATTTTTTATAATAGGTTCTATTGTTGGTGCTACTACCGGGGGTTACATAAACAGGTTGCTTTATAGTAAAGACCCTGTTCTTAGCGATGCTTTTATAAGTACAGTTTATGCAGTAATTTTGGGATTTTTAGGTTTTTATGCCATGTACGACTATTTTAGTACAAGAAGAAAAGTGAAAATGGGACAAGCTTCCTCTTCAGAAGGTGCTCACGGTGGAGTGATTGGAACCACTAATTTAGCCATACGAATTCAAAAGATTAATGTTCCCCCTATAATTAAGTTTGACGAAGACTTCGGAGGCAGACAGATTTCAGCTTGGTTTATCATCGCAGGTGGTTTTGTGGTTGGTTTCTTGGCTGCAATCATGGGAGTGGGAGGTGGTTTTATTACCTTCCCGATGTTTGTTTATGTTTTTGGGGTATCTACTCCTACTACTGTTGGTACTGACATCTTCCAAATCATCTTTACAGCAGGCTACTCCTCCCTTACCCAGTATGCTATATATGGTTATGTTTTTTATACCTTAGCTATGGGACTTCTAATAGGGTCTTTGATAGGTATTCAAATAGGTGCACTTACCACCAAAGTTGTTCCTGGAATTACGATCAGAGCCTTTTATGCCTTAACCATCTTAGCAGGATTTTTTAACAGAGTATCTGTATTACCTGATAAATTTAGGTCTTTAAACCTTGTTTCTATTTCTAAAGAGGTTTGTGAAACCTTCATTTTTATAGGCAACATTTTATTCTGGGGAGCTGTAGGTTTGTTTGGAGTTTGGGTGTTACTTAGTTTCTTTAAAAACATAAGAACTTTAAGAGAGGAGGGATAGGCCATGGCAGCTATGAGGAAAAAAGAATTAACCCTTGGTGTAATTTTTACACTGGTGTTTATAGGTATTTTGTTTGTAATGTTTCAACCTTGGTTTGGTAGAGGTCAAAACTTTTTAGCTTATGCTGACGAACTTTTCAATAGCTTGGCTAAAGGTTCTGCATATTTTATACCCAAAACAAAAACTAAAGTAGAAAAGTTTAAAGGGAAAATTTTAGATATCGAAATCAATCTTAAGAAACCCACCGATACCCCTCAAGACCTTCAAACAAGAATAGCCTTAAACACCAAGCTTTATACCTTGGC
This sequence comes from Thermodesulfobacterium commune DSM 2178, assembly GCF_000734015.1. Lineage (GTDB taxonomy): Bacteria > Desulfobacterota > Thermodesulfobacteria > Thermodesulfobacteriales > Thermodesulfobacteriaceae > Thermodesulfobacterium > Thermodesulfobacterium commune. The sequence continues at coordinate 1,568,609 of NZ_CP008796.1, read as the reverse complement.
AGGAGCACAAGTAGAAGATAAAGGAAATGGTAAAATCAAAATAGTAGGAGATTTAGGTCAGATACTAAGCTCTGCCCTAGAAGATGCAGATGCTATGTATTGGAATAAGGGAGATTTTATCAAAGAAAAGTATGGATATCAAGACGAAAAAAAGATGTTCAGACAATGGCATAACAGTTTGAGTGCTATTAATAAAAAGCTTACTTTGGAAAAAAAGGCAGAAATGGCTCAAATAGTAAATGAGGTTGTCACAAAAGCAATCGAGCCTAGCTATAACTTTTATGGAATTACTCCTGAAAGTGTTAAGAGTAAACCTGGATTGCTTACAGGTCTACTGGTTTTTTATGTACTTTACACGGTATGGTGGGGTTTTGCTATAATGTATCTAATGGAAGGGCTTGGACTTTCTACCAAAAAAGGTAAAAAGAAGGAGGTGTAAAATGGAAAAAATACTCATCGCCACCGACGGCTCTCAAGCAGCTGAAAAGGCTGCAAAATTAGGGGTAAAGTGGGCTAAAATCTTTAACAGTAAACTGTATGGCTTAAGTGTAGCAGAGGTGATTCCTCTTGGTCCTGAATTGATGGAAGTTTACCCTAAACTGATAGAAATTTTAGAGAAAAAGGCCTATGAGGCAGTAGACTTTATCAAAAAAGAGGCAAGTCAAGAGGGATTAACTTGTGAAACCTTTGTTTTAAGCAGTTCAGACCCTTTAGAAATAATTTTGGATAAAGTACAAAGATTGGGAATTTCTATGTTAATGATGGGAAGAAAGCATACCTTAGGAAGAGTAAGTAGAAGTCTTATCGGTAAGTCTCCGTCACCGGTTACGGTGGTTCCGGCAGAGGCTTCTACTACCTCAGAAAAGATACTTTTAGCTACAGATGGGTCTGTTTATAGCCAAAAGGCTACCTCTTGGGCGATCGATTTTTGTAAAAAAGTAGGAAGCACTTTGTTTGTTATATCAGTAGCTAAAACAGACAACGATGTTGCTTTTGCTGAAGAATGTATAAATGCGGCAGAAGAAAAGGCTAAAAATCAGGGAATCAAGGTTGAAATCTCTTTAGTCAAAGGTGAGCCCTTTGAGAAGATTTTAGAATTTTCTTTTCAAAAAGAGACAGACCTTATTATAATGGGATATAAAGGGAAAACCGGTTTAGAAAAAATCTTAGTAGGAAGCGTAGCAGAAAGGGTGGTAGAAAACTCTAAAGCTCCTGTAGTGTTAATAAAATAACTCCGTAAATCCTTCTAAGGTCAAACTTTAGGGCAACCTATTCAAGGTTGCCCTTTTATTATTTCAAGCTTCGTTCAAGGTTGACTAAAAATAAAAAACGTTTAAAGTTTATTTATAAAAAGGAGGAGTGCCCGAGTGGACGAAGGGGGCCGACTCGAAATCGGCTGAAGGGGTATTAAACCTCTTCCGGGGGTTCGAATCCCTCCTCCTCCGTTTTTTAACCGCTATGCGTAACTATAATGTTAAAAAACTTAAAATTTTAGAACTGTTAGCTCAAACTTCCTGTATCTCAGGGGAGGTTTTGGCACAAAGAATTGGAATTTCAAGGACTGCAGTCTGGAAATACATTCAAGCTTTGAAAGACGAAGGATACCCTATCGTTACCACCAAAAAAGGGTATAGCCTCTCTACTACCTCAGACTTAATCTTGCCTGAAAACATCGAAAAAGCCTTAGAAACACATAAGATAAATCTTATAAACAAGGTTTACTATTTTAGGTCTGTGTCTTCGACGATGGAAGTAGCTAAAAAACTTGCCGAACAAGAAAAAAATTTTTTAGTCATAGCTGAAAAACAAACCGCAGGACGAGGAAGACTGGGAAGGCCTTGGATTTCAAACGAAGGTGGGATATGGATGAGCCTACTGATTCGCCCCTCCATTTCTTTAAGAGAAAGTTTTATTCTTACCTATCTTGCAAGTCTCTGCGTATGCAAAGCCCTTAGACAGATAACCAGCCTTTCTTTCTATCTAAAGTGGCCAAATGATATAGTCTTTTTAACAAACGACGAAATAAAAAAGGTAGCAGGTATTTTGCTTGAACTAAAAGCAGAAGTAGATAAGATTGATTACGCTATCATAGGCATAGGAATAAACGTAAACAATCAGATAAACTCTTTTGAACCTACGGGAATTTCTTTAAAAGAACTTACCAACAGGCTTTGGAACAGAACAGATATAATCATAGAAATCATGAAAAATTTTTATCACTATTTTCAGGTTAAACCAGAAGAAATATTAAACGAATGGAAACAACTCTGCTTAACCCTGGGGAAAAAGGTTAAAATCATAAGACCTCAAGGAGAATTAATCGGAAAAGCCCTTGATATAGCAGAAGATGGCGCCCTTTGGTTAGAAGCTGAAAACCAAAGGGCGGTTAAAATCTATTCAGGAGACTGTATCCACTTAAGAGTGGCTTAGCCTATAGGTTTATTATCGCAATCGTAGGTTCTAAACATTTGTTTATTACTGCTGAGCTTACCCCACCTAAAACAAGGTCTTTAAGAGCTGAACGTCCTTTTCTTCCCATGATTATTAGGTTATAAACCACTTGATTTATTTCTTTAACCACCTCGTCTTTAGGGAACCCAACAGAGATTTTTGTCTCGACCAACTCCTCCTTAATTCCTTGTTCTAAGAATCTTTTTTTAGCTTTATCAAGAATTTCTTTGGCTTCCTCTTCTGGGTCTATACCTGATTGTATTCTTTCAAGGTAAAGAGAAAGATTGATAACCCTTAACAGGGTTACCTTCCTTATATCCTTGATGTACTTGGTGATACACACTGCATGCTCTACTGCCTTCATGGAATACTCGGAACCATCGACAGGAACTAAAATGTCAAGAATAGGGCCTTCTTTTTCTCCCACAAGATAAATGTTTCGATTGGTCAACCCATGTAAAACTTTGTTGGATACACTTCCAAGAAAATAGCTTTTTATTTCCGAGATACCTCTTCTTGCAAGGATTACAGTCTGAAAATTTTCCCTTTCTGCAAATTCAATTATCTTATTTCCCGGGTCTCCTTCATCAACCTTCTTTTCTATCAACCCGGTGATACCAGCGTTTTTAAGCACGTTTTCATACTCAGATAAAAAGGGCATTATGTTTTCTTCCACGTGTCTCTTTTTAATTTTCGTTATAATTTCTGAATTTTTTATAAGTTCTGCCCTAAAATCAAGGTTTTTCATGTGCTCACTTAAATATCCACCTGTCATCACATAAAAAAGGGTTATGTTTTCAAACTGAAAGTTTCTAAGAAAGTTTCCTGCAAACTTAACGGCTCTCAAAGAATTTTCACTTTTATCAACAGGTAGTAAAACCTTCTTGAGACTGCAATTTACCATAGTTTTCCTCCTACATTTTAATAAAAAAGCAACAACCAGATATTACTAATTATGATGGTTATTAACATATAAACAAAAGCATATTTCATAAAGCCAAAAAAGCTTATTTTATAACCTGCAGATTCTGCAATTCCTATGGTTACTACGTTGGCAGAAGCACCTATCATAGTCCCATTTCCTCCTAAACAGGCTCCTAAAGCTAAAGCCCACCAGAGAACGTTACTTTCAGCACCAGGTATCACCTTTGTAAGATAGGCAACTATAGGTAACATCGTCGCTGTAAAAGGTATGTTATCCACAAAAGCGCTCATTATAGCAGAGACCCACAAAATAAGACATATGGCCACTGTAAGATTTCCTGCTGAAAGATTATGCACCCAGTCTGCGATAATCGCAAGTAATCCTACCTCTTCTACAGCCCCGACTATTATAAAAAGAAAGATAAAAAATAAGAGAGTTGTCCATTCTATGTCTTTTTCGATCAACTCAAGCATTTTTACTTTTTTAGTAAGCACTGCATAGGTAAAAAGAATCCCTGCACCAAACAAAGCCGGAATACTTACCTCCATATGCCAGTATCCATGTGTTGCAAAAAATCCAACTACTATTAACATCACGATAAGTCCATAGGTAAGAAGGGTTTTGTCTGTAATCTTGTATTCTTCCTTTAAATAGCTCAAGAAAGCATCGACATCATCAACTTTTCCTTTTTTGTATTCCTTTGAATAGAAAAATTTGTTGTATATGATAAGCGCTATCATGCATATTAGTACCACCGGTGTTAATGCATAGACAAACTGCATAAATGTAAGCCCTGTGTATGAACCGATCATGATGTTTGGAGGGTCACCTATGAGAGTGGCTGTTCCACCTACATTTGAGGCCATTATACCTGGTATTAAAAGAGAAAGAGGATTAATTTTTAGTGCTATAGATATTTCGATTAAAACCGGTGTATAAAGGAGCATAGTCGTCACATTGTCAAGAAAAGCAGAAGTTATGGCTATGAAAAAGAAAGAAATTATGCTAAGAACCATTACATTGCCACGGGCAAGTTTATATGACATATAGGCGCACCACTGGAAAACCCCTGTATGTTTAAGAACTCCAATGATTACCATCATACCCATAAGAAGAAATATCACGTTCATGTCTATGGCTTCTATGGCCCTTTCAAAAGAAATGATGTGAAAATCAGAATTGATCGTACCCAGGGTATAGGTAAGGATAAGGATGGTGGCAGCCCCAAGCATGGCTGCAACCGTTCTGTGAAGCAACTCAAAAGATATAAGCGCATAAGTTACGACAAAAACTATGGTGGCAATCCAGAAAGCAGGCCCTATATACCGCTCAAGTATGATATTTTTGTTGACATAAAACTCATTGCCTTTTACGGCAAAATCTTCCTTTTTAATCTCAACTACAGTTTTTTTAAACGAAGTTTTGGCAATCTCAAGTTGAATCTTTCCGGTTTCAATTAAGCCCTTTGGCAGTTGAAAGTCAAGCTGAAAGGTCCCATGAGAAGAACTAATAACTTTATCCACCTTACCATGTTCTTTTAGTATCTTATAAGGTTTTCCATCAACTAACAGTTTTATCTCTGCCTCTTTAACCGGCTCTTTATGATTATCAAAAATTATGCCTGAAATATGAATCTTATCCATGTTTTGCTGAGAATTATCCTCGGCAAAAACCAAAAAAGGTAAAATTAAAATAAAAAGGGCAAACAAAAAGAAAGTTTTCTTCATGGAAACCCCCTAAATCTAAATTTTTATTTCTTTCTTTTCACCGTTAACCACTACGTAAGATTCATCAGGAATGATGTAGTTTTCCTCTGGTCCATGCACCTGAATTCCTGAAATAACGGCATAATCAGCCTTTTTAGTATCCACAACCTTTTCTATTATATGCTCAAGATCTTCTACGATTACCTTAAGGGTTTTTTTGGTAAGAGTAAGAAGGTCTGGGATCTCTCCGTATTTCAATTCTCTAAGCAATCTTCTTTTTAAAAGACTTTCTTCGATATCCTCTTCATCAAGTCTTATACTTATCTTTCCTGACTTAAGTTCATTAAGAAAAAGACACAAAGCCCCACAAGCATGAGATTTTTCAAGCCCTTTCCTTTTGCATACTCCCATGTTTTCGTTTTCATCAATTGCGATGTGAGAAAAGGCATAAAAAACATATCGTTCTTTACCATCTACCTGCGGAGCATGGCTTATAAAAGCTTTCATCCCAGTCTTACCGGCTGTGAAAAGCCCAGCAAGACTGGAAAAATTAAAGGCTTCCCCCCACATTCTTTTTATGTGACTTCTTACTGTCTGGGAGATCTCGTCTCTACATACACAAACAGAGGCTATGGAATTTCCATCGTTAAAACCAAAATCTTTTAAGATATCATATGATCTTTTTATGAAATCATACTCTCTATAAAACTTTCCAAAAATTTTCTCTAAAATTGGCTGAATAACCATATCCTACCTCCTTAATTTTATTTTTTTATTTTAGTAATATTGGCATTCCCAAGAATGGCCAAATTACAACAACAAAAAATGCAAGGACCAAAATAAGAACTATGCTCATTACAATACCGTGTTTAAAAAATTCTCCTGGAGTAAACTGTCCTGACTGATAGGCAATCGCATTAGGAGCTGCTCCAATCAATAGCAAGAATGGCATACCAGCTGTTACCAAAGAACTATAAAGTATAACATCAGGAGCCACACCAAGATACTGAGCGATAACCAAAGATACGGGTAAAGATATAGCTATTGCAGCAACGTTCATGATAAAATTAGTCATTAACAACACAAAAACAGATACACCCAAAACAAAAATAATCCAAGGTGCACTTTTGAAAAGTGCAAGCCAATTAACAGCAATCCACTGAGCTGCACCTGTTTTCCACAAACAAAAACCAATACTCATAGCTCCACTGAAGAGAAGGATTATATTCCATGGGACTTCTTCAAGTTCTTTCACAGTAAGAATTCCCAGGAGGAAAAACAGCAAGGTAGAGCAAAGCATAATAGCTGCACGATCTAAGGGTTGTAATGCAGGGACAAAAGATTGAGCTGACATAACCAAAACAACTGCAATTACTATAATAATAACCAATTTCTCTTGGATAGTCATAGGCCCAAGTTCTTTCATCATGTGTTTTACCTTTTCTTTTAATCCCTTAATAACGGATTTTTCTGGCTTAAGCACGATAATAAAATAAAGCCAGATAAGGAAAACCATCAGCCAACCAATCAAAAACATATACTTAGTTAGTTCAAAAAATCCTATATCTCTTCCTGTAAACTCTTTAAACATACCTGCAGCTGCAGGTCCTCTTGCTGCTCCTAAAAAGGTAACAATACTTCCCGCTCCAGCAGCATAAGCCATCCCTATGAACAAGGCTTTTCCAAATTTCGTTGGTTTTTCAGATTCCCCATATAAAGAATTTATTGCCAGTAAAATCGGAAAAACTGTTGCAGCAGCTGCGGTGTGTGCCATAAAATGGGTTAACGCTGCTGTGACTACAAGAGCTCCTAAAAGGATCATGCTTGTTCTTTCACCTACTATTTCTAGCATTTTGTAAGCAATTCTTTTAGTAAGTCCTGTTTTGGTGAAGGCAATCCCGACAACCACAGAACCAAAGATAAACATAACAGAAGGATCCATAAAATCACGAAAAGCATCTTTGGCAGAACGAATGGCAAATAGAGCCTGGAAAACTCCTATTGCGATGCTTGTAACCCCTATAGGAACAACCTCAAAAACCCACCAAATACCTGCCATAAGGAATAATCCTATAGCCCCCTTTGCTTGTTGAGATAAGGGGAAATGTTTTCCTAATGGATCCACTGCATCTGGCCATGGAGGTGAAAAATAAACAGCAAAAAAACAGGCTAAACCAAGAAAAATAAAAAAAATTCTTTTCCAATTAATCTTTCTTTTTTCCTTGGCAACATAAATCTCCTTTGGTGGTTCAGGCAACCCCTCTGGTCTTTTTTCCTTAGCCATTTCCTTCCCCTCCTATCCTTTGATTATCTCTTCACATATGGCGTCAAAAACTTCAGCTATTCTTACAATACCAACAAACTTCTTTTTGTCTTCAATAACTGGCAAAACTGGCAAATCATGATGGATCATCAAATAAGCAGCTTTAGTAACCGGGTCTAATGGTTCTACAAAATATTTAGCAGGAACCATAATCTCACTTATCTGCCTTTGAGCCAATTTTTTAGACTCTTTTGTAAACAAACTATCCCATACTATAGCAAGTCCGATTTGTTCTTCTTCTGGAACCTGCGCCTTTTGAGGAGGCTTAAGAAATGAAGGTTCAATTCCTTTTAAGATGTCTTTAATAGTAACCGTTCCCAAAAGATTATACTTTTCGTCAAAAACAAGAATTGTAATCGGATCCGTGTGTTTTTGGGTTTGGATAAAAGAGGCTTTAACAACTTTTATAGCCTGTTCGACGGTAAACCAGTAGGGAATATGAGGATACTCGAATATTCCCAACATCACATCTTTAACTAATTTCCCTGATGACATAACCCACCCCCTAACTTTTTATGTTTGTCTTCTTAATAGCAAAAACAATTTGGTACTATCCTTTTTTTTGTAAAAATGGGTTAAGAGCACCACTGTATCTCCGGAAAAAACCTTTTGCTTCATCAAAACTACAGGACTACCTTCAGCAGTTTGAAGCAGATCAGCCAGCTCTTTATTTAAATAAAAAACCTCAAAAAAAGTATATACTTTTGTAATTTTTATACTATATTTTTTTTCAAAAAGGTCGATAATCGATTGATTTTCGATATCCTCCTCAAGAAGTTGTGGACATATGCTAAAAGGTACAAAAGATTCTTGAAGAATAGAAGGTCCTTGTTCGCTTTCCCAGAGAACTTTAACATATATCACATGCTTATTCTCAGGAATCTCAAGTTCTTCGTGCAAGCCATCAATTGGCATAACAACAGTTTTGGCAATAACTTTTTTACTTAAGATGCTTTCATCTTCAACCCAAAGAGTTTTGAGAAACGTCGACATGGTCAAGCCTTCTAAAACCAGATTTTTTCTTACGAATGTACCCTTACCTTGTTTCCTTATCAAATACCCATGCCTTACAAGCTCTAAGACAGCATTTCTTACCGTTACCCTACTTACATTAAACATTTTACAAAGTTGTTCCTCAGTAGGAATCTTAGACCCAGGTTTCCACTCTCCACCTTCGATCTTTCTCTTTAAAATTTCAAATATTTGCAAATAAAGCTTTTCATGCTCCTCTCTACTAATCAACTCAACCATAAACCTTCTCTTTCCTTTTATTCAATTTGTTATAATAATATAACAAAACAAAGTTATAACATTACAATGTTTAAATTATATATAAAAATATGTTTTTGTCAATAGGGTGAAGGACAAATTTTTTAATTTTTTAAATATATTTAAAAATTAAAAGATTGAGCACTAAAATACTAAGGTATATTGTAAAAATTCAAATATTGTTTATTTTGTTTAGTGTAGAATTTAAAATTCGGAGGTATCATGAAAAAAATATTAGATTGGTTTGGGCTTTCCAATTCTAAGAAAGAGGAAGAAAAAGCAAGATTGAAAAAAATTTTATATGAAAAGTATGTTTTTTTTCAAAAAGTCCTTGAAGAAAACAATCGAGCCCTAACCATCATGGCGGACATGGAGGAAAAACTCTCTGGAGAATATCTTTTCGACATGCATTATATCCAACATAGCGTAAAAGAAATCTTAGACTCAGTAAATGAAATAATTAAAAATTTAAAAGCCCTTTCTGAAAGGAAGTTTACAACATTAGAAAACGTTTTTCACGAAATCAAACAAAAAATAGAAAAAATTTTAACTTCAAAAATCGAAATCCCAGAAACTGAGTTTACCCTTCCCCTTGAAGCTATCGATAAAGATTCATTGTTGGTTGCAGGTGGTAAAATAACTCATCTTGCAGAACTTAAGAATATCCTTAACATATCTACTCCTGAAGGATTTGTTATTACTTCTTATGCCTTTTTGAAATTTATAGAAAAAACGCAACTTAAAGAAAAAATTTTTGAGATCCTTCAAAACATTGAGATTAACAAAATAGAGAGCCTAAACAAAGGAAGTCAACAAATTCAAGAATTGATCATAAATTCAAACATACCTGAAGAAATTTTTAACTCTATACAATCCTCTTATGAACATCTATGTAAAAAACTCAACCGCAGATGTATGGTTTCCGTAAGAAGCAGTGCAATTTTTGAAGATTCTGAATTTAGTTTTGCAGGACAATATTCCTCTTTTTTAAACGTCTCTGGAGAAAGTATTCCTTACTATTATAAAAAAGTTATCGCAAGTCTTTTTAATCCAAGAGCTATTTTTTACTATAAAACCAAAGGATTTTCAGAAACAGATATGGTTATGGCAGTTGGAGTCCTTTCTATGGTAAACGCTCGATCTGGTGGGGTAATATATACACGCAATCCTAACAATCCGGAGGCTGATAGCATAATAATAACCGCAGTAAGAGGATTAGGGAAATTAGTGGTTGATGGTAGTGTAACTCCTGAAACCTACATCGTAAACAGAAAAGGAAGCATCCTTGAAAAACTTCCAGGAAAACAGCCTAAAATGCTTATTTGTAAAGAAACAGGTGGGATAGAAGAAATACCTCTACCTTCTAGCATTTCTTCAACTTCTTTAAACGAGGAAGAGATATTTGAGTTGTTAAAAATAGCGATAAAAATCGAAGAATATTATGGAAGCCCTCAGGATATCGAATGGGCTATCGATGAGGAAGGAAATATTTTTATACTCCAAACACGCCAGCTAAGAACCTTAGAGAAAAAAGAAGAAACCAAAGTATACCTACCTACCAGAATAAAAGGGGCCAAAGTTCTTGTTGAAAAAGGATTGATTGCTTGTAAAGGTGTTGGATATGGAAAAGCCTTTGTTTTGAATTCAGAAGAGGAATTAAACCAATTTCCTGAAGGATATATCCTGGTTGCAAAACACACAAATCCTAAGTATGTAGTGGTTATGAATAAAGCTGCTGCTATAGTAACCGATGTTGGAAGTCCTACTGGACATATGGCCTCTCTTTCAAGGGAATACAAAGTTCCTACGCTATTAAACACAGAAATAGCCACAAAGGTAATTAAACACGGCCAAGAAAACACAGTAGATGCTATAAATGGTGTAATTTACGAAGGGAAAGTTCAAGAACTTATTGAGGCTTATGGTAAAACTAAAAAAGATCCTTTTCAAGAAACTTTAACATTTAAAACCCTTGAGAGAGTTCTTAAACTGATTGTCCCGCTCTATTTAGTCGACCCTACGAGCGAAGATTTTAAAGCCGAAAACTGTAAAACCCTCCATGATATAACCAGGTTCTGTCATGAAATGGTTATGCATGAAATGTTTACCCTTTGGGATAGATATCAAGACAGCGACATACATGCTGTTCCTCTTTTAGCAGATATACCGGTAGGAATTTTAGTACTTGATATAGGAGAAGGATTAAAAGAAGGAATTAAAAAAGCTACACCAGAAGATATTCTTTCTATTCCCTTCAAGGCTATTCTTAAGGGAATGCGATCTATGAAATGGCCTGAACCTCCTCCTGTGGATGCTAAGGGCTTTCTTGGGATGATAGCTCATACAGCAACCATCCCAGAAGAGGAGCTTCAAGAAACCGGGAAAAAAAGTTTTTGTGTGGTAACCCAAAACTACATGAATTTTAGTATTCGGCTTGGATACCATTTTTCCATGATCGAGGCCTATGTTAGTGAAAACATAAACGATAACTATGTGAAATTTTTCTTTAAAGGAGGAGGAGCGGCCCTTGATAGAAGGTTGCGAAGGGTAAAATTGATAACCGAAATCCTAAAAGATTTGAGATTTAGGGTAAATGTAAAAGAAGATGTAATAGATGCCGTGTTGTTTAAATATGATAGTCCTACAATTGAAAAAACTCTTGAAATCTTAGGCAAATTAACTGCTTTTACTAAACAACTTGATATGGTACTTTTTAACGATGCCATAACCCAGATGTACTTGGAGGAGTTTAGAACAAAATATATAAAAGAACTAATAGATTAGGTTTGGGATTTTAGTTTTTCTTTTAGCATCTTATTTTCTCTTTGGACTTTTTGCCATTTTAAGGCTTTCTCAATGGTAAACAAGATTTGCTCTTTTTTAAACGGTTTTGTTATAAAATCAAATGCCCCTATTTTAAGTGCTTCTGTAGCAGCATCGATCGTTCCATATGCGGTGATTATGATTACCGGAATATCTTCATCTTTCTTTTTTACTTCTTCAAGAAGTTGTAGACCATCAAGTCCTGGCATTTTAAGGTCGGTGATGACAACGTCAAACTCCCCTGTTCTTACCAGTTCAACCGCTTCCACTGGATTGTTGGTTACAGTAATTTCATAAGGTGTTTTTTCTTTTAAAATCATGGATAAAAGCTTAAGCATATCTGGTTCATCATCAACGATTAAAATCTTCTCAGGCATTCTTTGTCCCCCTTGTTTGATCTTTTGCCACCGGTAACTTTACTATAAAAGTTGTGCCCGTTTGTTCAGACTCTTCTTTTGTTTTTGTTACAAAGGTAATTATTCCATTATATTTTTTCACTATATTATACGACACCCATAACCCAAGTCCAGTCCCCTTTCCCACTTCTTTTGTGGTAAAAAAGGGGTCAAAAATCCTATGCCTATATTCTTTAGGAATCCCACAACCAGTATCAGAGATGCTAATTTCAACCCACTCTCCGTCATCTTTAGTAGAAACTGTAAGTATTCCCCCACCTTTCATCACATATATAGCATTATTGATGATGTTAAACAAAACCTGCTGTATTTCACCAGGATCTACCTTTACAAACGATATATTTTCCTGTAAAAATTTTCTAACCTCAATGTTATTTATAACAAACATGTTTTTCATAATCTCAAGCACTGTGTCTACACATTCATTAATATTAACCAGTTGTTCTTGATGTTCTTTATGTCTAACAAAACCTAACAAGTTTTCTACGATTCTTTTAGTATCTGTTGCGTGTTTTTCTATAATTTTTAAAATTTCGTATTCTTGAGATCCCTGCGGTACTTTTTCAAGTAAAATATCTGTAAATCCGAGAATTATGGCAATAGGATTGTTGATTTCATGAGCTACACCTGCAGCCAGAGTCCCTAAGGCTGCCAACTTTTCTGTATAATAACTTTGCTCTTCCAGCTTTCGGCGTTCGGTAATGTTTCGTGAAATACCTAACACAGAATATATATTACCTTTTTCGTCTTTTAAACCTCTCAAGTTGGTGTTAAACCAGAAATCTTTATCATCTACCACTATTTTATGAATAACCTGTTGGCTTTCTCCTGTTTCAAATATTTTTTTAATACTCGCCATCAAGATTTCTCCGTCTGGGACAAAAACCTCTACTATACTTTTCCCAATTATCTCTAATTCAGGACGGTTTAAAAAATTTTTGCCAAAGGTATTTATCGATAAGATTTCTCCTTTTAAATTTGCGGTAAATATTATATCCTCTGCGTTTTCTATCAAAGACCTATATCTTTCTTCTGATTTTCTTAACTCAGCGGTTTTTTTAGCCACCTCTTTTTCAAGAATGTTTGACCAGGTAACAAGAATAAAATTTATAAAAAGCCCCACCGATAAGATGATAACGATAACTATTCCTTGTAGAATCAGTTGTTGAAAATGAATGGTTTTTATAGCTCCTTCTACTTCACTTATAGGAGCCACCACCGCGATAGACCAGATTAAAGGTTCCGGTTTTTCTTTTAATCTTATCGGAGCGTACGCAATAAGCTTCTTTATTTCCCCTTCAACCCCTCTATGCCACCCTGAAATATACCAGCTTTTTCCTTCTTCCCCTTTAAGCATTTTTTCTCTCTGGATTTCGTTAATTCTTGTAAAAGCTATGGTTGGTTTTTTGCCTTTTCGGGCCTCAAAGGCATTTTGACCTATAAAAGACTTTTCTTCATGATAAAGAAAAATGCCTTTGTTAGAGATTACCCATGCATATCCTGTTTTTCCTGATCTTATGTTAAAGGCAACCTTACCTACCAAATAAGTCACGTCTACAGTAAAAACCAAAGCCCCTGAGAACAAATTGGTTGCCACAGGGTGAGATTCATCTATCGATACCTGCCATACCGGTGTTACCATTTTCATGATAAGCTTTGGAGGGTTTTCTTCGGGAGTATTGGGACATCTTACTATTTCACTAAATAATATTTCTCCTTTATTTGAAGGAAGGGCTGCCCATTTTAAAAATTTTTTGTCTTCGCTATCACATTTTTCTATAACATAGTTTGGGTTCTCCATAACTTTATAAATTTTACCAGTCTTAGCCTCGATAAACTTTATCTCTTTAACCCCCTCATACTTTACACTTAAAAAAGTTATGTTCATTCTGTTCAATAAAGCAGGTTTTTCAGAATACTGAATCGCAGGGGAAAGACTAAAAAGGGTGAGTTCTCTTTCTAATAGTTCTATAGAATTCTCTATTTGACTCGCAGCATGCTTGGCAAGCATGAGTTGCTGCTGGTTAAAATCCTCTATCACAATCTCTCTAATCTTCCTGGTAGAAAACCATCCAAACATTAACGCTATGGTAAGAAGAAAAAGCATCACAAAACTAATGGTTATTTGAAAGTATTTCAGATTAAAAGTAAATGGATGATATTTTTCTATTAGAGCTATTATTTTACTTACGATTGTTTTAGAAAACATAATGTCGGTCTTTTTTAGTATTCAAGTTTAGAATTAAATTAATCTGTTTTTTTAGCTAAGTCAAGCAACTCTTTTTTCAAACCACAGGTTGATTTTTCTAAAGAAGTTTTTAAAATTAAATTTTTAGATGGAAAATATACTTTTTGGTTCATCTATTCACATAAAATTTGGTTAACCATGAAGGCCAAGTATAATGAATCTTTTATAAAAATTAAAGATATTTTAGAAGCAATCCCTTATGGAACTGCTTTTTTAGACGAAAACTTTCGGGTGGTATTTATAAATTCATTTTTAGAAGCTTTAACCGGATACAAGTCTGAGGAAGTTAAAGGGTTAGATATAAATCAAATAATAAAAACCAACGTTTTTAAAGAATTAATAGCTAGGTTAAGAAAAGAAGAAAAATTTTCGATAGAAGGAGACATAATAAACGTTCACCGACGCAAAATACCGGTAAAGATTACTGTAACGAGCCTTTCTCAAGGAAAAAATAGATGGTTCATGTTGGTGCTTGAAGATCTTTCACTTTTAAAGGACAAATCTCTTTTCTTGCCTCAATTTGGAATGGATTTCATTTTAGGCAACAGCCCGGCTATTTTAAAAATAAAAGAAATGTTACCTATTTTTGCGAACTCTAACGCCACTCTCTTGATAGAGGGAGAAACAGGCACAGGAAAAGATTTGTTAGCAGAGGTAATACATAAACTTTCTCCGAGGGCAAACCATCCTTTCATCAAAGTAAATTGTGGGGCTCTTCCGGAGCCTCTGTTAGAGTCAGAACTTTTTGGCCACGTAAAAGGTGCCTTTACCGGAGCTAATGCTGACAAACCAGGAATGATAAAATTAGCCAATGGAGGGACTCTTTTCCTTACAGAAATAGGAGACCTACCCTTTACCCTTCAGGTAAAACTACTAACTTTTTTAGACGATAAAGAGTTTTATCCGTTAGGTAGTTCCCAAAAAGTAAAAGTAGACGTAAGGGTGATTGTGGCAACCAATAAAAATTTAAGACAGATGGTTAAAGAGGGAAAATTTAGAGAAGATTTGTTTTATAGACTGAATGTGTTAAAAGTACAACTTCCCCCTCTTAGAGAAAGGGGAGATGACATATTGATTTTAGCTGACTATTTTCTCAAAGAATTTTCTGAAAAAGCTCATAAAAAAATCAAAGGCTTTTCGGAACAAGTTTTAAAGGTGCTAAGGTCTTATAAATACCCTGGAAACATAAGAGAGCTAAAAAACATAGTGGAATATGCTGTTCATGTTTGTTCAGATGAATTGATTACAGAAAAACATCTCCCAGAATATTTATTTACTGCCATAAAAGAAGAGGAAGAAGACCAACAACAAACTTTAGCTAAAGATTGGTCTGCTATAAGAACTCAAAAAATTGAAAGTTTTACCTGGGCTGAGATCGAAAAAAAAAGAATTATTGATGCGTTGACAAGTTGTAGGGGTAAGAAGACTGAAGCAGCTAAAATGCTTGGTTGGGCAAGAAGTACCCTTTGGAGAAAGTTAAAAAAATACGGGTTAGCCTAAAATGAAAATATTGATTACTCTAGAAAAAGACCATGTAGCCCCAAGGTTTGACCTTACCAGAGAAGTACTTATCGCAGAAAACAAAGGGGAAAAAGTAAGGACAGTTATTCTGCCACGTTCTTCTCCTGAAGAACTTTGCAGTTTTATTTTAGCAGAAAACGTTGACCTTGTAGTTTGCGGGGGGATAGAAGAAACTTATTATCAGTATCTTTTATGGAAAAAGATAAGAGTAATAGATAGGGTCATAGGCCCTGCAAAGGAAGTCTTAAAAAGAGTTATCGAAAATAATTTAAAAGAAGGAGAAATCGTAAAATAAAAGTTCTTTTCAAACCTATCTAAAACCAAAAAGCTTGGTAGTAATTTTTTAAAAGTCTATTATAATTTTTTTATGCTGGATAAACAATACCTATCCCTTAAAGAGGCCTTAAACCTTCTTTTAGACAAAGTCCCGTTTAAAAATCTCTCTATCGAGGAAATCCCTATAGAAGAAGCCTATTTTAGGGTCTCTGCAGAAGACATTTTTTCTCCTGAAGACCTCCCTGGGTTTAGACGTTCTACGGTAGATGGTTTTGCCGTAAGAGCTCAAGACACCTTTGGGGCTAAGGATACCATGCCTGCCTACCTCATGGTAAAAGGCGAGGTGTTGATGGGAGAAGCCCCCTCTTTTGAGTTAAACCCAGGAGAGGCAGCTTATATACCTACCGGTGGGATGCTTCCTAAGGGAGCAGATGCGGTTGTGATGGTAGAACATGTAAACGTAGTATCCTCAGACCTGATAGAGGTTTTAAAACCAGTAGGTCCTTTAGAAAACGTTATCTTGGAAGATGAAGATATTAAAAAAGGAGAGCTTGTTATCCCTGCAGGAACCAAACTTAAACCTCATCATATAGGAGGTCTTGCAGGGTTAGGCTTTACTAAAATAAAGGTGGTCTCAAAACCTAAAGTAGGAATTATTCTTACCGGAGACGAGATCATCCCTCATCATGAAAAGGTGTCTCCGGGGAAAGTTAGAGACATAAACTCCTTTACCTTAGCAGGAATGATTATAGAAGAAGGTGGTATACCTGTTAAGTTTGGTATAGTTCAAGATGACTATCAAGCCATAAAAGAGGTGGTTACCGAAGCCCACCGTCAAACAGACATAGTGCTTATTACCGGTGGGACCAGTGCAGGGACCAAAGACGTAACCGCTAAAATAATAGAAGAACTTGGTCCTCCAGGGGTTCTTTTTCATGGGGTCTCTATAAAACCAGGCAAACCTGTTATCGCCGGGATATGCAACCATAAACCTGTATTTGGATTGCCAGGACATCCTGTAGCCGTATACATCTGCTTTTTTCTTTTTGTTAGACCTGTTATGCAAAGATTGATGGGATTATCCTCTAAAAACTATACCCCTTTTGTCAAAGCTAAAATGGCTAAAAGTATCCAATCTCAAGCAGGTAGAACTGACTTTATCCGGGTTTATCTTGAGGAAAAAAACGGAGAACTTTACGCCGTCCCTCTTCTTTCTAAATCAGGGCTTATTATGTCGTTGGTTAAAGCTGATGGATTGCTAATCATCCCTGATGACCTCCTTGGAGTAGAAAAAGACGAAGAAGTAGAAATCTGTCTTTGCTAATTTTTTCACAAACATTTTAAAAATCTTTATGGTTAACTAATCTGGACAAATAACGTTAACAAATTGTCTTCATTTAATTAATTTAAAAACGGAGGAGGTTATGAGAAAGGCTCTGTTTAGCTTTTTATTTCTTTGGTTTTTGCTGCTAACCCCAGGATTTGGGTTGGGTTTGGACCACGAATTTGGAGGCTCTGTAAGGCTGCGTTATGAGTTATGGGACAACATAGTGTCTATGGGATATCAAAATCTCACAAAGAATACCAATAAAGACCGTAATTTTTTTAGACTCAGAATACAGGCTTGGGATAAAATTACCTTTAACAACTCTACCTCCCTTTATGTAAGATTAGCTACAGAACCTAAGTATCACATGGGACCAAATTATCTGATCCTAAAGGATAATCAAGAAAGAAGGCATTTTGACCAGGATGAAATCTTTGTAGACAATCTGTATATAGACCTTAAAAAACCTTTCGGCTTACCTGTTAACTTTAGGATTGGGAGACAAGATTTTCTTGGAAAAGATATGTACGGAGAAGGCTTTTTGATTTCAGAAGGAACCCCTAACGATGGCTCAAGGTCCTTTTACTTTAATGCTTTGAAAGCTACCTTACTTTTTAGCCCCAAACACACGGTAGACTTGGTTTTTGTCTCAAACCCTCAAAGGGATGTCTATCTTCCGGTAATCCATCCTTCTTATGATGACGGAAAAAATATAAATTATATAGAACATAAAAAAAGGCTTACAGCGTCTAACGAAAGAGGTTTTTGGGTTTATGGAAGGCATACTCTTTCTGAGGCTTTAAAAGTAGAGCCCTATTACATCTACAAAAAAGAGGAAAAATCTCAGGTAATAAGCACATCAAGTTATATCCATACTGTAGGATTTAGGGCGGTTTACAAAATCGGCAGCTATACGTTAAGAGGTG
The DNA here is from genome assembly GCF_000734015.1 of Thermodesulfobacterium commune DSM 2178. GTDB lineage: Bacteria > Desulfobacterota > Thermodesulfobacteria > Thermodesulfobacteriales > Thermodesulfobacteriaceae > Thermodesulfobacterium > Thermodesulfobacterium commune. The sequence continues at coordinate 1,550,398 of NZ_CP008796.1, read as the reverse complement.
AGATTGCCAAACAATGGGGAGAATACCACAACGATACCGACAGGTCTGGCCTTGGAGGATATGTCTTTTTAACTAGAAAGTTTGAAAAATGTCCTGTAAAGCCTGAAGTAGAAATAGGTTATGTCTATCTTTCAGGAGATGACCCTAAGACCAAGAAAAACGAAGGATTTAACCCACTTTTTTCCCGTGCCCCTCTTTGGAACGAACTTCTCTTTTATACCTACATCTATGAAACCTCCTCTAAAGGTGGGCCCATTCCAGGATACTGGACTAACCTAAAGGCTCCGATGATTACCGTAAAATTACAGCCCTTTACAAACACTGAGTTTAAAATAAGCTATCAAAAACTTTTAGCAGACGAAAAGGCTACCTCTACTCCTAAGGATATGTTTGGAAACGGTAAAAACAGGGGGGATCTTTTAGCCTTACTTTTAAGCCATAAGTTTAACAAAAACCTCTCTGGCTTCTTACAGTATGAGGTTTTAAACCCTGGAGATTTTTACTACGACCATTCTCTTACCGCAAACTTCTTTAGAGTTCAACTTCTCTACCAGTTTTAACCAGAGCTTTTATCCCTCCTTAGGTCCCAAACCTAAGGAGGGATTTTTTTTCACTTTTTGAATTAGGCTTAAGAGTTAAAATACTCGTAAATCTTCTGAGAAAGTTTCTGTTGAGCCTCCCAGTCACCGAATAAGAGGCCTTTACCTGTAAGGGATTTTATCAGTTTGATCAGATCTTCTGAAAGCTTACCGGGAGGCTTACGTAAGAAAGGGGTTTGAGGAAGAGGCATAAAGGTATGGGCATGCACCACCGCTCCCATCTTTACTAAGTCCTCTATAACCTTTATGGTTTGTCTAACATCCTCTTCTGTTTCATAGGGCAATCCAAAGATAAAATCTACTTTTGGAGTTAATCCTGCTTTTACGGTTAATTTGACTGCTCGGTAGACATCTTCTACGGTATGGCTCCTTTTACAAAGTTGTAAAATCCTTTCACTACCTGACTGAGCTCCTATGACTAAATTATCGTTTGATGCGTAAGTTTTTACCAAAGAGATGGTCTCTGGGGTTACATGTTCGGGTCTTACTTCAGAAGGAAAACTTCCGAAAAAGATCCTGCCTCTATTTTTAAGCAAGCCCTTTATTCCTTTTAATAACTCCTCAAGGCGTTCTAAGTTGATGGTTTTTCCGTCTTCTGAACCGTAGGAAAATGCATTTGGGGTGATAAACCTTATATCAGTAAGTCCTCTTTTAAAAAGCATTTCAACTATAGATAAAACCTTTTCTATAGACCTATGTCTTACTTTAACTCCAAAAATCCTTGAGGTTTGGCAAAAGTTACAGGCAAAAGGACACCCTCTGGTAATTTCTAAGGGACCAAAACGCTTAAACCGTGGGCTAAAAGGTAAAAACTGGTCAAGGTCTACATACACTTTTCGAGGGTTTAACTTGATTTTTCCGTTTATATCTTTAAAAGCTATGCCTTCTACTGCTTCAAAAGACTTTCTATTGAGTATACATTCCAAGAGGTCAATAAAGGTTTGTTCTCCCTCTCCTAAAACCACACAATCTGCACCTGCTTTAAGCACCCTTTTAAAATCTCCGGTAGGATGAGCACCTCCGGCACAAACCAAAACCCTATCTTTATAAAGATTTTTAACCTCTGTAAGAATAGGGATTATTTCCCAAACCTGTGTGGTAAAAAAAGAAAAACAGGCTAATTGTAAAGGATAGGTTTTGAGACCTTCTGAAATCTCTGAAAATAACTCTTCTTTAGTCTTCGCAAAAGAGATTTCAACCTCAGACAGTATCTCTTCTTTGGTTTCTAAGCTTCCTAAAAGAGCGGTTAGGCTGTATTTATTTTGAGGTAAGTCTAAAAAGACGATTTTAAGTGCTTTCACCCTAAACTTAGGTTTTAATATCTTTTAAGATTTCTTCAAGCTGGATCATAAAGTAGTCTATCTCTCGGTAATTGATGATAAGAGGGGGGGAAAGTCTTAATACATTAGGTTTTGGGGTAGTGGTTAAAATCCTTCTTTTTAAAAGTTCTTGATAGATAGGTTTTACTTCGATAGCAAACTCAATACCTATCAACAGACCTTTTCCTCTTACCTGTTTGATAAGACCTGGATATTCTTCCTGATAAGCTCTTAATTTTTCCATGATAACTTTACCTTTAAGTTCTACCTCTTCAAGAAAGGTTGGGTCTGAGATCATCTCAACCACTTTACAGCCTACAGCACAGGCTATAGGATTTCCTCCAAAGGTAGAGGCATGGCTACCAGGGGTTAAAAAATCAATCACTTCTTTTTTAGCAATCATGGCTGAGAGAGGAAGTCCGTTGGCTAAGGCCTTGGCAAGACACATCACATCAGGCTCTATCCCATAATGTTCATAAGCAAACAACCTTCCTGTCCTTCCTAACCCAGTCTGGATTTCATCAAAGATCAATAAAGCCGAATATTTTTGGCAAAGCTCTTTAGCCTGGGCAATAAACTCTTGGGTTAACGGATAAACTCCACCTTCTCCCTGGATAGGTTCCATGATTATCGCACAGACGGTTTCATCAAAAGTCTCTTTTAGTTCCTGCAAATCGTTAGGCTCAACAAAAACCACCCCTGGGACTAAAGGTTCAAAGCCTTCCCAATATTTAGGCTGGCCTGTTACCGAAAGAGAACCTAAGGTTCTTCCATGAAAAGAATTTTTTAAGGAAATAAACTTATATTTAGAGCCCCCAAAATTTTGATAGGCCCAGCGTCTGGCGAGTTTTAAGGCTGCTTCAACTGCCTCAGTACCACTATTTGCAAAAAAAACCTTATCTCCAAAGGATAGTTCTACCAACTTTTTGGCAAGCCTTACCTGAGGTTCGGTGTAATAAAGGTTTGAAGTATGCCATAAACATTCGGCTTGTTCTTTTAAAACCTGAACAAGTTGAGGGTGGGCATGTCCTAAATTACAAACAGCAATCCCGGCAGTAAAGTCTAAATATTCTTCTCCTTTATCTGTAAAAAGTCTTGTACCTTCACCTCTAACAAAAATGATAGGTTCTCTTTCATAGTTAGGAGCAAGATAAATTTCTCCAAGGTCTGCAAGATAACTCATCTTTCTCTCCTGCAATTTTTATGTTAGTTTTTGCTTAATATATGTTGCGTTGTATAGTAATAATATGGACAACAACAAAATAAAGAGGGACAAGGACTCCATAACTCTTAGGCTTAAAAGCCTCGAGAGGAGTCTGTCCCCCTGTCCCTCAACTCCCCCAATAAGTTGGTTAGGCTTCCTAAGCCTCTGCCACATGGGAGGATGGAGCGAGGGACTTTTACTATACCAACAACACCACACAAGGAGGTGCTCCCATGAATTACTTCGTCGGTATTGATGTCTCTAAAGACACTTTTAATATCGCTGTCCTCCATCAACAATCCTTTATCCTCTCCAAACACCTCCCTATGTCTCAAGAAGGTTTCTCTCAGCTTCTCTCCATCCTTAAACAATACCCTAAACCTATCGTAGTCATGGAATCTACTGGAAGATTCTTCCTCCCACTTTATCACTTTCTCCTTGCTAATGATATTCAAGCTTTTGTTATCAACCCAAAAATCCTTCACAGGTTCTTCCAGTTCCTCTCCGCAAACAACCCCTCTAAGTCTGATACCAAAGACGCTAAACTCCTTGCTCTTTTTGCTCAAGCTAACCCTCAATTCCTTAACCCTCTCCCACCTGACCATCACCTGAGAAACCTCTCCCGCCTTATCCAAAAACTCAAAAAAGAATGATCTTTTGCCAAAACACAAATCAAATACGCCCTCTCTGTTCTCTTCCCCGAAGTTGAAAAACACTTAAACATCTTCTCCTTTTCCTTTCTCAACATACTCCTAAAATACCCCGGTGCTTCCTACCTCAAAAAGGCTTCTACAGATGATATCGCCTCTATCATCAATTCTACCTTCAAAGCAAGAAAACCCTCCTTCTCCCCTCAAGAGATCATAAACCTTGCTAAAAAATCTATCGGCATCCACAACCCCTATCTTTCCCAAACCCTCATCTTCTATATTGAAAAAATACTCTTCCTCGAACCAAGAATCCAAAAACTTGAAAATATGCTCCTTGAAGAAATAGATCACGACCAAAACCAACAAATAAAGCTCATTTCCTCTATCAGGGGAATTTCTCCAAAACTTGCAGTTCATTTTATCGCTGAAGTTAAGGATGTGAACAGATTTTCCAATGCCAAAAAACTTATAAAATATGCTGGCACTGACCCAGTAATAAAACAGTCGGAAAAATTTAGGATAAACATGAGTATTTCTAAACAAGGAAGTCCCTGGCTCAGAAACATTCTTTTTCAGATGGCAGTAGGAGTAGTAACCTGGAATTCTTATTTCAGGGAGTATTTTTTGCGCAAGAAGAAGGAGTTTAAGAGCTATAAGAAAGCAATGGTAGCGGTGATGAATAAGCTCATAAGGGTGATCTATGGACTTTGCAAGAAAGGAAGTTATTTTAATCCTGTCTTGAGTTTTAACTCTAAAAATTTTATTTCTATTTGCGAGGGTTCTCATGCTTAAATCCTATTTCCTGATAGTTGACTCCTTTTTTTAAAAGTTGACCATCTCTTCTATAGAAACTTTTTTCAACTCTACCTTTCTTCCTAAAAACATCTCGGCAATCTTTCCAAAATAGGCGGTTAAATCGGAAACAAAAATTTCTAACCCGTTTGTCTCTAAGGTTGTCTTAACCTCTGGATGTTCCTCTATAAAATTAGCTACGTTAGAAGCTACCTCCTCTGATGGATCTACCAGTTTTATTCTTTTCCCTGCCTTTTCCTGGATAAGTTTTTTAATGATAGGATAATGGGTACACCCCAAGATTAAAGTATCTATGCCTCTCATTTTAAGAGGGATCAGGTATTTTTTTACTATCCTTCTGGTTTCAGGTTTTTTAAGCCACCCTTCTTCTATAAGTGGCACTAGTAAGGGAGCTGGGTTTGAATAAAGCTTTATCTCCGGGTCTTTTTCTGCAAAAAGCCTGTCATATACCCTGCTTTCTACGGTTGTCCTGGTGCCAATAAGTCCTATTTTTTTACTTTTGGTAAGCCTTAGGGCCTTTTCCATAGAAGGGGTAACTACCTCAAAAAAAGGAATCTCTGGAAAAGTCTGCTTTAATACCGGCATAGCGGTGCTTGAAGCGGTATGGCAGGCAACTACTATTATCTTAGCTCCAAGCTTTAGTAAAAACCTCGTGTTTTCAACGGCATATCTGGTAACTGTTTCAGGGCTTTTAGTCCCATAAGGAGTTCTTGCTGTGTCTCCAAAATAAACAATCTTGTAACCTTTTACCTTAAGTAAAAGCTCTTTGACTACCGTAAGTCCACCCAAACCTGAGTCAAATACCCCTATCATTTCCCCATCCCAAAATAAAACTCAAGGCTTGCACCTACAGCCGTAAGCACAGCCAACCAAAGGGCCATTTTTATAAACTGGTCTCTATTTAATCCTTTCTTAGTAAATTTAGCCAATAGTCCATTAAAAATAATCGTAATTCCTAAACCATAAAGTCCACTTCCTATAAAGATCCTTCCAGAATGCAATAAGGTTTTTATCAAATCTGAAGGATAGATCCTTAAGCTAAAAAGCACCCATAAAACTATAGCAGCAAAAACCTTCGGCTGTAAAAACCATCGTAGGTTCATTTTTTTACCCTTAGGTTAATTTTTTCAAGTATAGGTTTCGGGGTATTGGCCTTAAAAAAGGCTTGAGTTCCTTTACCTTCACAAATTTTAATAAAAAGTTGGTCAGGGTCTCTTACTATGGCTCCACAAAGCCAAGTTATAGGGGTAAAACGGAAAACCTCAGGACAAAGAGGGGTGGTCGGTCCCATCAAAGCCACCTCAGGTACCCCATAAAGACTCTCTAAAATCCGTTCTAACGTCTTGTTAACCAAGGTTGAAGAAGTAATTATAGCCAACTTAAGTTTATCCTTGATTTCCTCTATAGAAAAGGTTGTTATGTCTTCCTCTTTTTCTAATAACCAAACCTTTTTAACCTTCCCTTGAAGTTTGCGAAGTACAGGGTCAAATCTCCCTACCATAAGAACTTCATCTCTATAGTCAAACTTGAGTATTGAAAAAAGATCCCCTTCTACAGCATTTTTTAAATTTTCTTTCCTGCCAGAAAAGATAGCATTGATGGTTGCAAGTCCTACGAGCGACTCAATCTGGTTAAAAGAAAGATAACCTTTTATCGCTATGTCTGCAGGTAATTTCCAAAAGTTAATACTACCATCTAACTCGCAACAGTTCTTAATTTCAGGCAAAAGAGTATAAGCAAGCCCTGTCCCACACCTTTCTACCTCAACCATCGTATAGTGAATTCCTATCACCATTCTTTTTATTTTTTTAGCCCTGGCATACGGAAGAGCCCTTTCTACAAGCTCAGTATAAATTCCCATCTATCAGACCCTAAGCTATCGTATCCTAAATACTCTCTCAAGTATCTGGTCTACCATATTTTGTAAAAGCTCCTTTTTCCCAGGTAATTGAAACAACTCGGTCAAATCCTCACACGAGGAAAGCTCCTCTATAAAAGGGAGCTCAAAAAGTAGAGGAAGTTTAGTTTTTTCCAAAAACTCTTTAAACGCGTCTTGTTGTTCAAAGACCCCAGAAAAATTCTTGATTACCCCTAAAACTGGCACCTGTTTTTCTCTTAAAATACCCACAGTCCGCAAGGCATCTGCTAAAGCCATCTTGTTGGCAGTGGTAACCAGCACAAAACCCTCTGGGGCAAAAAGGTCAAGCATGGTAAGAAAGATGTCCCCGGTACCAGGAGGTAGGTCAAGAACTAAAAAATCAAGAGGACCCCATTCAACCTTCCCTACAAGCTCCTGCAAAAGTTTAGAAGCCATAAGCCCTCTCATAAAAACCGGCTCTTTTTCAGAAACCATAAGGGCTAAGCTCATTACCTTCAACTGAAAAGGACCTAATACCGGCTTTATTTTTCCAAATTCGATCAAAGGGGGGGTATTTTTCAAACCTAAAGCAAAATTAACGTTAGGACCGTAAAAATCCAGGTCAAACAGTCCAACCGAGTATCCATTAGCCTTTAAACCAAGAGAGATAAGGGTTGAGGCGGTAGTTTTCCCTACCCCTCCCTTACCACTTCCCACAGCCAAAACAAACCTAACATCCCTTAAACCGGTATGTTTTTTTAGTTCTTCCCTTAAGGCTTGTAAATCTTTAGTAGGACAAATTTTTTCTTCCATAAACCATCCAATCCCTAAAGATTTCTTAAACCAAGGACATCCTGCATTCCATAAACCCCAGGCTCTTTACCAACCACCCAAATCGCAGCTTTGATAGCCCCTCTGGCAAAGGTTTCTCTTGAGCTTGCTTTATGGGTAAGCTCTATTCTTTCTCCTATACCGGCAAAAAGCACCGTATGTTCTCCTACGATGTCTCCTCCTCTTATCGTTTGTATTCCTATTTCCTTAGGAGTCCTTTCTCCTATGATACCTTCCCTACAAAACCGATAATCCTTATCGCTCCTACCTAAAGCCTGAGCTATTACGTTGGCCAACTTTAAAGCTGTCCCACTGGGGGCGTCTTTTTTCATCCTATGATGGGCCTCTATGATTTCGATGTCATAACCTTCAGCAAGCACCTTAGCGGTAATCTCTACCAACTTGCAAAGAAGATTAACTCCCATACTCATGTTGTAGTCCTGAACTAAAGGAAAGTTTTGTTTAGCCAGTTGATGGATCTCTTCTAGTTCTTCTTTGGTAAAACCTGTTGTTCCCAAAACATAAGCCTTTTTGTATTTAGCGTTGATTTTTATGTTTTCTAAGGAGGCTTTATGGAAGGTAAAATCTATGATTACATCTCCTTTTTCTATAACCTTTTCTAAACTTCCTTCTACGATGATTCCTGTTTTAGGGAGACCTACCACTTCTCCTACGTCTTTTCCTACAGCAGGATGTTCAGGATGTTCAAAAGCCCCTACTAAATCTATTTCAGGATTATTAAAAATAAGGTTAATGAGGGTTTTACCCATCCTACCTGCAGCACCTGCTACTATAGCTTTTACCGGCATTTTGTCCCTCCTTTTGTTTGTTTTTTAGTGGTTTTCTTTCCTCCCTCTGGAGGAAAAGGAATTTGTCAACAAGGCTGAATTCCTGCCTTAGAAAATACCTTAACCAAAACTAACCAAACTACAACTATCCCTAAGATTACTAAAATCCCATCTAAATTCATAAAACGCTCTCCTGCTTATTTTTTAAAAATTCCTCTAAATATTCTGAAAAAACTTCAAAAAGGGGCTCCTCTATCTCTTTTCCCTCTACAAAACGATAAAACTTACGGAAAAGATCCTTTTCATCTAACCTTTGGGTCTTATCTAAGTGCTGATCGATACCTAATAAACTCCACTCCTTTTCTTCTTGCTTAACCTCCTCTTCATATTTTAATTCAAGAAGATTGGGGAAAACCTTTTTTAACCGCTCATATGGATAGGCAACCGGAGTTTTGTCCTTCAAAATTATTCTTACAAAACTCTCATCACCCTTAAGGATAAGATCCTTAAAATAGCCTTCGTAGGTTTTTAATCGATAAGGAGGGTCTATAAAGATTGGTTCGTAGCTCACCCTTTCTTTCTCAAAAGAAATAAACCAAAAGCCTTTTTTATAGTTTGCCTCGTCAAAACTATAAGGCATAGGGCTACCTGAATAAAGAACATTAAAGTTAAGGGACTGAAGCCTATGAAGATGTCCAAAAAGACAGAGGTCAAAACATTCAAAGAGACTTAGCGGAAATATTTCTTCATTTCCTACTGTATTTTGCCATCTACCTCTTAAAACCTCTTCTCCAGAAAAAACTGCACTGTCTACCGCTAAATGTCCTACCAAAACCGCAGGCTTTTTTATTTCTACTTTAGAAAAAAGAAACCTTAAAAGTTCTGGCACAGATACCTGATCCTTTCCTTCTAAAAAGTCTAAAGCCTCATTAGAAAACGATTCTTTTACAAGAGAAATCAACTCAAACACAGAAAGATGGGGGAGCAAATAAAAATAAACTCTCTCTCCGTTTTTCTTCCATACAAAGGGATTTATGAAAAAAGAGAGGTCGTCTGCTAAATAGATTTTTTCAGCCTCTAAAAATTCTTTAAAAAGACTGACCCTTTTAGAATCATGGTTCCCTAAGATAAAAAGGATGGGAACCTTGGTTGAAGTTAACATCCTAAGAACTTCTTTATACCCCTTTAAGGTCTCATAATCTGGGATAGGTTTATCCACTATATCTCCTGACACCACGATAAAGTCAGGTTTTTGTTCTTTTACCAGAGGAAGGAATGTTTTTTCAAAGAAGCTGAGTTGATAATCTATCAATTTTTTGTTTTGAAGGATTTTTCCTAAATGCCAGTCAGAGCTGTGTAGAATCTTCATCGATCCTCAAGTCTGTTTTAGGTTTAAAATGTTGAGCAACGATAAACATCTCTCTGCTTTCTTTTCTTGAACTCTTAGGTTTAAAAAGTTTAACACCTTTGAAGTATTTTTCAATTTGTTTTTTAAGTTGAGGAAGCTTCTGACCTTCAAAAACCTTTGCTACAAAGTGTCCACTAGGTTTTAAAGCTATCAAAACCAATTCTAAAGCCTTTTCGACTAAACTAACAGACCTTACATGGTCTACAAACTTATCTCCGGTGGTCTTAGGTGCCATGTCACTAACGATTACGTCAAACTTATCTATTCCCAAAGCTAAAAAGTCTTGAGAAGTTAACTCAAAAACGTCCTTTAGTAAAAAAGTAAAATTAGGATGACTTATCTTAACCTCTTGCAAGTCAACCCCTATAACCCTACCCTCTTTTCCCACAAGTTTACATAGATATTTAGACCAAGACCCAGGAGCTGCGCCTAAATCAAGCACCACATCTCCCTTTTTTACCAACCGATAAGCCTCTTGGATTTCCATCAGTTTATAAACCGACCGGGCTGGATACCCTGCCTCCTTTGCCTTTTTAGCCCATGTATCGAACCAAGGATTATTAGCCATAAGCCTCCCAAAGGTTTAGTGATATTTCTTTACTTCGTTTATCAAATACTGCAAAGCCTCAAAGGCTTCGTATCTATGTTTAGCAAATATAGCAAATCCTGTGACCCTATCTCCTACCTTTAAGAATCCTTGGTTATGATAGATGATTACCTCTATCAAACCAAACTTTTCTATGGTATTTTTTCTTATGTCTTCGAGATAGTTAAAAACCTCGTCTTTGATAAACATACCTTCTGCAGGAACTACCTCTCCTCCCTTTAAATCATACTCTCTTACAAATCCGTTAAACTCAACCACACAACCAAATTTTCCTAAAAGTTTTTTAGTCAGCTCTTCTTTTTTTTCTAAATAGGCTTGATAATCCTTAAAAACCATAAAACACCTCCTATTTATTTTTTCTTTTTAGCTCTTTGATAAGGGCTTTAGAGTATCTTTCTTCTTCACTAAAGATACACCCACAATAAGACTGCCTATAAAGTTCAAGGGTTATAGCCTCTTCCTGACCAAGTTTATACCCTTTTCTAAAATCTTCATAAAAAAAAGGGATCCGATATTTATGACTCAGGTCTTCAGCTATTTCTTTTATGAGGTTATGTTTTTGGTAAATACTATAAAGTAAGGTTGTAGTAAAGGCTTCTGCCTTTAATTCCAAGGCTTTTTTTACCGTTTGTCTAAGCCTTATTACATAACAGCGTTCACATCTTTTTTCAGGATTTTCACAAACCATAAAAGTTTCTTTAACAAAAAATCTAAGACCATAAGTTTTGTCCCAGATTATTTTAATCCCTTTTAGCGTTTCTACCTGTTCTAAGGCTTTAACCCTTACTTTAAACTCTCGATAAGGGTGGATATTCGGGTTGTAAAAATATCCCAAAACCTCTATTCCTTTTTCCTTAAACCAAGACAGTGGATAAAGTAAACAAGGTCCACAACAAACATGAATTAATATCATAAGTAAATAATACAACAATTTTAGTAAAAACCAACTATTTTAAATCTACAACCTTGTTTCAACACCTATTTAGGCTAAAGGCTAATACTTAAACAAGGTAGGTTGTCTCCAAATTATTTTAAGGACTATAGGAGGAAGAAAGGTAGTGATACCAACGACAAAAACCATTACCGCATATAACATTTCGTCATAAACCCCGCTTATCCTGCCAAATTCAGCAAAAATGAGGCCAACCTCTCCTCTTGGCACCATAGAAAAGCCTACGCTTAACCTTTCTTTCCAATCACCTTTAATCATCAACCCTACAGCAAGTTTTCCTAAAATAGCTACCACCGAAAGAACAAGGCTTAAAAACCAAAAGGTAGCAGAGGAAAAATCTATCACTTTAAGGTTAAGTTGAAGTCCTACGTAAACAAAAAAGATAGGAGTAAAAAGATTTAATAACGGTTGGAGAGAAGTTTCTATCTTGTGAACGATTTCTTTATCGGTATTTAGTGCTATAGCAAAAGGAATGGTAAACCTGCGAGAAAAGGCAATTCCTGCGGTAAAAGCTCCTAAGATTTCTGGAGATCCTATTTCATGAGCAGCATAGGCAAAAAACAACATCAAAGCTACCACAACAGGAGGAACAAAATCTACGGTAGACAACCTCTTAGCTATGAACGATATGATATAAGCTAAAAATTTTCCCAAAACCGGAGCTATCAAAAAAAAGGTTGCGATATATGTCATAAACAATAAAGTATTTTTTATCTCTACCGTTTGGGTTTTTGAAAACTCAAAAAGAATAGATAGAACAACTACCCCAAAGATATCATCAAGTACCGCTGCTCCCAACACTATTTGGGAGAATCTTTCGTTAAGTTTACCTAAGTCCTCAAGTACCCTTATGGTTATACCTATACTTGTAGCTGTAAGGGTACCTCCTATAAAAAGGGCTTGGGTGAGATTTAAGTCAAAAACAAAAAGAGAAACGCTCATACCTAACAAAAAGGGGAAAACTGCCCCGATTAGAGCCACTTCTAAGGCCCAAAAACCCACCTTTTTTAGCTGCTTTAAGTCTGCCTCAAAGCCTATATGAAACAACAAAAATATGATCCCAAGTTCTGCTAAAATTTGTATTACCTTGTTAACAGGAATTAATCCTAAGACACTCTGACCAAGCAAAACTCCTACTAAAATTTCTCCTATCACCGAGGGAATACCAAACTTTGCAAAAATATCTCCTGTCAATCTTGCCAAAAACAAAATAATCCCGATGTACAAGAAAAGTACATGAATTTCTAAGTTTTCCATCTATCTACACCTCTTTAGATATTACAAACTTTAAGGTTCAAACTCTTTTAAATAAGCCTGAGCTTTTGCCAAATCCTCTTCTTTGCCTATCAAAATTAACACATCCCCTTCTTCTATTTTTTCTTCAGGAGAGGGATTTATTTAAAACTCAGGGCCTCTTTTTATGGCTATGATGGTAACCCCTGTTTTCGATCGAAGTCCCAACTCTTTTATAGACTTCCCTGCCAATCTATATCCCTTTTTAACCAAAAAGTTCTGGATGTTTTCTCCTTTTAAAAATTCAAGCCCTTCTAAGAGTTCAAATTTTAAATCTTGGACGTTTCTAAAGGCTCTATAATGTTTGCTTCTCAAGTTCTCTAAAAGTTCATAGATAACGTTTTTAGGAACTTTGTAGGTCTCTAAAACTTTAGCAAACATCTCTATAGAAACCTCAAACTCCTCAGGTATCACCTCATTAGCCCCTAATTTTAGCAACTCTTCCATCTCAGCTACAAACTTACTTCTTACTATGATGTAAAGCTGTGGATTTTCTTTTTTAGCTATAGAAACGATCTTCCTGGTTGCTATGACATCTCCCATAGAAACCACTAAAGTTTTAGCTTCTCTAACCCCAAATTTAAGTAATATCTCTCTGTTGGTAGCATCTCCAAAAAATATAGGTTCTCCTTTTTGTCTGTAATTCTTAACTGTATTAGGGTTCATTTCTAAAATAACATAAGGTATTTTTAAGGTTTTTAGTCCATAAACGATGTTTTTTCCTGCTACCCCAAAACCTACTACTATAGTATGATCTTTTAACTCAGCTTTTTCCTCTTTTATCTTTACAGCCCTTCTCTTTTGATAACGAACATACAGCTTAGAAGAAATCTTTGACAGGAAAAATTCTGTAAGGTTATGACTAAACTGAATCCAAAAAGGAGTTATAAACAAAGAAGCGATCGAAGCCCCCATAAACACCTGGTAAAACTCTTCAGACAAAAAGCCCATCCTTTTGCCTTCTAAGGCTAAAACAAAAGAAAACTCTCCTATCTGTAAAAGATAGAAGGTGGTTAAAAGGGCTACCCTTAGGCTTCTGTTAACCAGTAAGGTCGCTATAAAAATACCTGCAAACTTAACCAGCAGCATAACTCCTAAAAGGGCTAGCGTTTTTAAGAAATTGTTTAAAAGAAAGGTAGGGTTCAGTAAAAGTCCTATTGACACGAAAAATATAGCCATAAGAAGGTCTTTTAAGGGTTTAATTTCAGCTACGCTTTGATAGGCATAGTCTGATTCAGAAATCACTAATCCTGCTAAAAAGGCACCCAGAGCCAGAGAAAGACCTATTTGATAGGAAAAAAAGGCTGTTCCTAAAGCAAGGCTCAACAAGGTCATCAGAAAAAGCTCACGACTTTTGGTTTTAACTATCTGATGGAAGATATAAGGAACGGCGTAATAAGCTACCAAAAATAAACCGATAATAAACCCAAAGGATTTAAAAATCGAAAAAAAGAGACCTCCTAAGCTACCCTCTTTTCCTGCTAAAATGGGCAGCATAAGCATTACAAACACAACGGTTAAGTCTTGAAAAATTAATACCCCAAAAGAGGTGCGACCATAAGGCGAGTTAATCTCTCCTCTATCCATCAGCATCTTAAGCACCAAAGCCGTGCTACTCATAGCTACAAGGAATCCATAAAAAACTCCGTTTGAAAATGAGGTCTTTAAAAAGACTAAGCTTAATCCTAAAATCAAAAGGACTGTTAAAAAAACTTGTAAAAAACCTGTTAAGAGGACTTCGTTTCGGTAAGCTATCAATTTTTTAATAGAAAACTCTATACCTATAGTAAACATCAAGAAAATAACACCCATCTCAGCCAAGGTTTCTATTAAGTGAACATCCTTTAAAAGACCTATACCATAAGGACCGACTAAAATTCCAGTGATTAAGAACCCGATTACAGAAGGAACTTTAAGCTTAGTAGTTGCCCAGACAACAGGAATACAACCTAAAAAAATGAGCAAAAAACTTTTTAAAACCTCAATCAAACCTTCCATAGTTATGAAATTATAACTAAAAAAACAAAAAAGTAAAACTTTTATGGGAAGTTAAATAAATCTGAGAGTTTTAAAGAGTTTTAAACAAAAAGCCCTGCTTCTAAACGAAGCAGGGCTTTTTGGATGATTAAAGAACGATGTTTTCTTCGTCTGGGGTGAGAATTTTTTCTAACCTAATTTTAAAAATTAAATCTTCTCCTGCTAAAGGTGGATTAAGGTCTAACACTATCTCCTCTTCGGTAACCTCTAAAATGGTTGCAGGAAAGGTCATCTCTCCTTGAGGAGTATCAACGATGAGGTTTAACATCAATCCTGGCTCTGGAGCTACATCCAAACTCAATGCCTCTCTAGGAATAGATCTTACCAAGTTTTCATCCCTGGGACCAAAGGCCTTTTCTGAAGGAATAAGTACTTCTTTTTCTTCTCCCTCTTCCATTCCGATCACCGCTTCAGAAAGTCCAGGTATAATCTCAGCAGAACCAACCTGAAAGATAAAAGGTTCTCCATCATAGGTGTTTTCAAAAACCTCACCGTTTTTCAGTTGACCTACACAATGAATGCTTACTACATCTCCTAACTGAACCTTACGCATAACTAAACTCCTTATTTTTTAAAAAATGATAGAGGTTGAAAGACAAGAGGATCGGACTCTTGAGTCTCTCACCCTTCTACCTTAATTTTTAACAATACCACATAAGAAGAAAAAAACAAGTCTGATCTAAAACAAAAGAATCTAACAATTGTCTTTTAACACTACCAAACCAAAACAAGCAATAACTTCCTTGTTACCTTCTAAAAGCAATCCTTCAGCACTTCTAGCTTTTATTCCTATATCTAAAGGAGAGAGCCCTGTAAGCTCTGCTATACGAGTTTTCATCAACTCGTAGTAGGGACTTAATTTAGGCTGGTCACAAACAAAGGTAAGGTCTATCTGGTGGATGGTGTACCCTTTTTCTTTTACTTTTGAAAGTGCTTGTTTTAAAAGCTCAGTACTATCTATATCCTTATACTTTGGGTCTTTATCAGGAAAAAGAGTACCTATATCAGGCAAACCTGCAGCAGAAAGCATAGCATCTATAAGTGCGTGAAGCCCTACATCGCCGTCCGAATGTCCTAAAAGTCCCTTTTCAAAAGGAATTTCAACCCCGCACAACCTTAATGGCCTTCCTTCAACCAAACGATGTAAGTCAAAACTAAAACCAAATCGCAAACTCTTGCCCCTTATTAGAACTACATTATTAGAACTACATATAAAATATAGCATCTAAAAAGTTAAAAACCAAGGAATCTTGAAAAAATATATTAAACTCTTTTAAAGATTGCGCTTTACAAGTCAAACGTTACAAATAAGCATTCTTTTAGTTGAACCTTTAGACAATTACGATATAATTTTTATAAATTACTCTAAATTAAACTAAAAAGGAGTTTGTTTGGTTAAAAAAGGATTAACCTCAGATAGAAAAGCATTAGTTTTATTGATAGGCACCAACCCTCTGGCAAACTATGTAATTCCTCTTTATTTTAAGACATTTCATAACTATAGAAATTTCGTTTTTATTTTTTCTGAAGATAACCAAGTACAAAAAGGTACCCAAATTTATGCTGAAAGGGTAAAAAATCTTCTTCATCTACACCCCGACCAGGTATTTTTAGTTCCGCTAAAGGACATAGGTAATGTTCAGCAGATTCTTGAAGACCTTGATACGGTAGGTATATGGGAACAATTTGATGAAGTCCATCTAAACTATAAACCTGGGACCAAACCCATGGTAGTTGGGGTCTATAACTTTTTAAAGAATTTTTATCAGACCCGTTTTTCAGCTTCTTACTTAGACACAAGAAGGTTTAAAATTGTGTATGACAGCGGAGACATCTTTCCGGTATTAGGAGACTTGAGAAATTATCTTTTTCTTGACATTAAAACTTTACTTAAGTTGTCTCTTTATGAAAAATTAAAAGCAGATAGCTGGGAAGATTTTAAGTTTAAAGAAACTTTACAAACCATTAAAAAAGTAGTTATAGAAGAAAACAGGATAGAAGAGTTTTTGTCCTGGCTTGAAAATCCTTTTAGAAGAATTTTTAAAAACGATAAAGACCTTTTTAAAACAGCAAAAAGGTTTAAAGAGCATCTTAAAAAACCTGAAATCAGAAGTTTTATAGAAACCTTAGAAACATCTACCCCGGATTTTGTCTGGGAAATATTGGAAAGTTTACCAGAAGACAAGAAGCTTACTGAAGGAAGAAGCCTCTGGGTTCCACCTGAAAACCTTGGTAAAGAAGCCCTTAAACAAAGGGTCAAGGATTCTATAGAATTTTTAGACGGTCTTTGGCTTGAATGGTATGTATATGGAGAATTAAAAGAAAAACTTGAAGACCTTGGGCTTAAAGAAAAAATGCAATTTGGGCTTTCTCTTAAGGCTCAAAAAGATTCAAAACCTTTTGAACTGGATCTTTTTATCATAAACGGTTATCAGTTAATAGGTATCTCGATTACCACAGAAGACAGGTCTAACATCTGCAAACTTAAAGGGTTTGAGATTATCCATAGGGTTAAACAGATAGGAGGAGAAGAGGGCAGAGCTTTTCTAATAACCGGATTACCTCAAGAAAAAGTCAAAGAAACCCAGAAAGACCTTTCCTTTGTAGACGGAAGTTTAGAGTCAAAAATCGTGATCTACGGAAGAGAAGACTGGAAAGAAATAGGCCTTAAACTTATAGACGAAGTTTTTTAATCTCCCTTTAGCTTAAGAAGTTCTTCCACCACCCTTCTAAGTCTTATAAAACCTTCTTTAGACCCTCCATGGTCTGGGTGTAATACTTTAGCCCTTTTTCTAAAAAGGCCTAATATCTCTTTTCTATTAGCTCTTTTTATTTCTTCTATAGGTACCTCAAGATAATAAGAGGCTTCTTGATAAATCTTTTCAATCGAAACAAAAATCATAGGCTCTCTCGGATACCCCTTATGCTTTTTAAAACCCTCATCAAAATATAACCAGAGGTATCTACAAAAATAATTTTTTAAAAGCTCTTCTTTGTTTAATCCCATACAAAAACTTTCATCCTCTAAAACTTGGCAAAAATTTTTTAAAAACAAAACATCTACCTCTTCTTCTTTCATCTTATAAGGTAGTCTTAACACCCCAAAAATTGCCCTTACATACTTTATTTTTTCCCTATAAGGTAGCTCATCTTCCATATCCCAGAAAAAGTTTTCAAGCTCGTCTCTTGATTTTTCCATAAGGTTTTTTAAAAAAGGAAAAGGATGAAAAAGAAACTTGTCTGGTTCAAGGACCCCAAGCTTCAAAACCAAATACCTTTTTATATCAAAGGGATGTAATACCTCTAAATTAAGCGATTTTTTAGATTGTTTTCTTGTTTTAGGTTTTTCAAACTGAAGGATGATTCTTTGGGCTTCGGGATTTAAAAATCTGAAAAATAGTTTTTCTAATTCATGCTGATCGGTAGGATATCCTAAGGATTCTAAAACCTCCTCTAATTCTATAGAAAAGGCTACATCACTATAATAGGTGATATATTTCTCTGGATTGGTCCCTAAGTTTAATACAAGTCTGCTTTTCCAGTAAGGTGCCTCATAGTAGGATTCTTTAAGGCTGTATTCATAACCTCCTGGAACCGGTCTTCTTGCTATGTACATAATATTATGTTTCTTTTTTTACCTAAAAAACATATTTTAGCAAAAATCCTGTTTGATAATATTTCCATCCAGAGGTCGTTCCTGCTGCGTAGTTTCCACCTTCTATCGACATTTCAAAGTTCAGGTTTTCGTTAAGTTTAATCCCTAAAGTGCCTGTACCTCCATAAGCCTTATCATAGGACCAAAGTCCATAACGCCTAAAGGTTTGATGACCGATGAAAGGTTCCAAATAAACGTAAACCTTGGGGTTTTCGTAATAAATGGTTAAAAACAACTGATTTGACCAAAAATCATCAGGGTCAAAATATCCATGTCTTTTCTGTTTCTTAAAGTCTAAATAAACCACCCTGTATCCAAGGCTTACTGTAGGATTACCAAAGTTAATCTTATAACGAACAGAACCTTGGACAGAGTCTGCTTGGTTATCATCTGAATACCAACGACGATTATAATTAGCATAAAAAGAAATACGGTCTGTAACCGACTGATTAATAAAACAATTTATCGATAAAACCCTTATTACGTCTTCCATAAGCTCTGCGGTATCTGTCAAGACACTTTTATTAACATTTAAACCCACACTACCTCTCCCAGCCAACAGATTTAAACCAACCCCTCCTATGGGAGTAGAATATAAATTGTGTCTTTTAATAAAATATTTTAGAGGCATAATAAAAATTTTTAATATTTTTTAAATTAATGATAACATAAAACCTAAAAGACTAAACTAACCAGGAGGTCTGTAAAATGAAAAACTTAGACTTAGATTTAGAAAAAGTTTTAAGTGAAATCTCAAAAATTGAATCAAAAGAGGGTATCAAAATGGCTGCTGCACTCCTCTTAAACGCTCTCATGAAAAAAGAAAGAGAAATATTCCTTAGAGATAGTATTGATAATAAAGCTAATGGTTACTATGAAAGACAACTTGCCTGTTTCTTAGGTAACCTTGGTATCTCTGTCCCAAGAGATAGAAAATCTGAATTCAGACCTGCTATTCTTCCTCCTGAATGGCAAAAAGCTGATGAATCTTTCCAGGACTTTATCCTTAACCTCGTTCTCCAAAGCTACTCCCCCAATAAAATCAAAGCCCTCTTGCAATCTATGAAACTTCCCTACTCTCCAGAACAAATAGAAGAAATTAAAGAAGAATTGTATAACCAAGCCAAAGAATTAAAAACCAAAGAATTGCCAGAAAATTTGTTTGCTATGTTTATAGACGCTTATCATACTCAGATAAAAGATACCGAAGCCAACAGAATCAGAAAAGCAGTTATTTATAATATCATCGGAATAGATATGGAGGGAAGAAAAAATTTACTTTCTTATTACATTTATTTTGGTTCAGAGACGAAGGAGGACTGGCTCCAGATACTTAATGATTTGATAAAGAGGGGAGTTAAGAGGGTTATGGTAATAGTGAGTGATGATTTTCCTGGCCTTGCTCAAGCCATAAAAGCCCTTTTTCCTGAGACAGATCATCAGCTTTGTTTTGTACACATGCAAAGGAACATCAACAGGAACATGTCTAAGCAGGATGCTAAAAAATTTTATGAGGAGTTAAGCATTATAAAGAGGATAGAGGAGTATGAGAGGGCCTTAATTAGATTTGAGGAATTATGTAAGAGTTATGAGAAGAAGTATCCAGCTTATATAAAGGGACTTTTGAAAAAGAAGGAGCATTATTTTGTTTATAAGAAATATCCTGAGGGGGTGAGGAGGTATATATACACGACGAATGTGGTTGAGAATATAAATAGCAGGATAGAGCTGATAAGGGTAAATACAGGGGGATATTTTCAATCAATCAAGACAGCAGAGGTTGCGATATACATAACAGTAAGTCGGATTCAGAAAACGAGATGGCAAAAACCACTTCCTTTAATTAAGTCTGCTTTATACGAATTGAGGCAAATGTTTGTAAAGAGATTTTATAAGGAGACACAATTCTCTTGACAAGTGTCCCTCCTATCACAAAGGTCTTATCTTTTCCTCCTTGAGAAAAACCTAAGGAAACAGAACCCCATAGAGGATGGGTTAACCTCTTACCTACTTCAAAGATTAATTCATCAGAGTAAGAGGTTCGCAGATTATCTGAGCCCTCCCTATAGATATAATTACCCGCCACCCTAAAGTCTTTCAGATAGGTTTCAAACCCTAACCGATAGGTATAAACTTCGTTTTCGTCGGTATCATGAAAATAAGAAAATCCTGTTAATACAGCAGGATTAAAGATAGATTTTTTATACAACTCAAGGTCTTTTACGTCTTTTTCCTGATAAGGATACCCTGGCTTTAAGAGTTTAAAATTTTCTTCTAATTTAGAAGGTATCCTTAAACTACCATAAGCATAAGCCTTACCTAACCTGGCGTCAAAATCATCCCTTTTGGCAAGGATTTGATCGTACAGATCTAAAGCCTTATCAGGCCTTCCCAAAAACCTCAAAGCATTAGCCTTAACCAACAAAGCTTCTTCATCAGCAGGGGCTTTTTTAAGCAAAGCGTCAACCATACTTAAAGCTTCTATCTGTCTTCCTTGCCAAGAAAGCACCCTTGCCAGCTGTAGGATTGCTCTGCGATTTTGAGGGTCTTTTTTCAAAACCTCTCTTAAAATCTCTTCTGATTCCTTTAGTTTTCCTCCCCAAGAAATTCTGGTAGCCATGGTAATAAGCTCTTCTATCTCATAATCTTTATACAACCGAAGAGCTTCTATATATTCTATAGCAGCTTTTTTGATCTCTCCTTTCTTAAACAGCTCATCTCCTGCTTTTTTATGCTGAAAGGACTGTTCCTTGTGTGTATTTTGAGAGGTTAAAACCATAGTTTCTGCTAATCCATAACTTTGTCCTAAAAACAATAAAATCAAAAATAAAATCACAACCCCCAATTTTTTCATAGGTTCTCTCCTCCTTTCATAACCAAGTTTTTAAAGTCTTCTAAACTAAAATAATGGTTCAAATTAAACCTTGGGATAAACTGAGAATTTAAGGCAGGGTTATAATAAGTTTTCTCTATAGTTTCTTCTTCAGACATAAAGATATATTTAAACCCAAGCTTTTTTAAAACTTTAACATGCTCAGAAGTTAACCTTTCTCCCAAAGGAGACGAAAAGGTAGTAACCTCGATTTTTAGGTGTTTAAAAGCCTCTTCTTTAAACCTTAAAAGATCCTCCTCAAACTTTTTCAAGCTCAACTTTTTACTCCAGTTAGGAAAGTGAAAATCATAGCTATGGCATCCTATCTCAAGTAAGCCTTCATCGAGAATTTCTCTATATTCATCCCAGCTTATGAACCAGCCTTTACCAACTTTACTACCTATAACATTCATCACCACCTTAAACCTGTACTCTCTTAAAAGAGGATAGGCATATTCCAAAAAGGTATAACTCCCGTC
This sequence comes from Thermodesulfobacterium commune DSM 2178, assembly GCF_000734015.1. Taxonomy (GTDB): domain Bacteria; phylum Desulfobacterota; class Thermodesulfobacteria; order Thermodesulfobacteriales; family Thermodesulfobacteriaceae; genus Thermodesulfobacterium; species Thermodesulfobacterium commune. Next base: position 1,529,033 of record NZ_CP008796.1, on the reverse strand, counting down.
GTCAAAGGTAAGCATAATCTTTTTTCTTTTTTTTGCCAAACTTTGGTCTAATTCCTGTGGTAAAAGGGTCTCAAACCCTGATGAGTAAAGAATTTCCATCTGAGAAAAAAACTCCTCAGGGGTAACGGTATAAGGTGTAAGAGGTTCATAGGCTATCTCATGATAAAGTAAAACCGGGAAACTTTCCTCTTGAGAAGCCTTTTTTTCCTCAGAGGAAAAAACCAAAGAGTTAGGAGTCAAACTTCCAAGGCTTGACAAAACTAGTAACTTTAACGTTTCTCTTCTGCTAATTTTTCTCATTTTTTAAGTACCTTTGTAAAATAAAATAACTCTTTTTTAAACGGGTATGAAAAGAGGGAACGTTCCATTTTTCCCAAACATACGTATTAATTTTGTCCTTTTCTGAAGGATTAGGCCTAAAATCAAGTACTTTTAAAGCTCTGGGAGGGTTTAATGGGGCAGGCTTGTAACTTATCACCACCACCCGGATACCGTCAGACTCCTTCCAAAGGATATCTTTTTCCTTCCAAAACATTTTTCTTGAGCTTGGGTCTGAAAAATTTAAAAGCTCCCAAGGTAGCCTGATCTCTATCAAGTTATCTTTTATGTAAAAATCTGCTAAACTATCAAAATCTGGATTTTCTGGCTTAAGGCTACCAAACCTTAGGCTACTTAAGTTATAAAATTTTGGACCAAAAAGTTTTTTAAAATCTTTGGTAACCCTTCTCATGTTGGTCTTACATAATATCAAGTTCCATTTTCCTGCAAGGCTTTTTTGCGGAAAAACCTCTTTTTTAGGAGAAAAAAATTTGTCATGGGAAAGCATTTTATTATAAGACGAAGCCACAAGTAATCTGGAACTTTCTTTTCCGGTAATATGCAACAAAAATTTTAGCCCTACAGGAGAAACAAGGTTGATACCAGCAGGGAAAGAAAATTCACCATATTCTTTATGTCCAGTATCTATCCCGACAAAAAATTGAGTCTCTTTTAAATTTATCTTTGTTGAGACCTCTACCAGGATGTACAAAAAACCCTCATCATTAGTAAGTCTTATCGATTTTATCTCTCCTTCTTTGTTTAGAGGGTTAAAGTTTTTGTAAGCTATGAAAGCTTCTTCCCATTCTTTAAGTTCACCAGATAAAGAAACTATCTTTTTAGGATATCCAGGATATACTTCTAAAAGTCCGTAGTTTTCCTCTGGGTCCTGCAGATTAAACCATAGAGACTTTCTCTCTCTTGGTAAATAGTACTTCATAAAAAGCCAGTTTACTTTAAACCATTCGTCAGCCCAGCTAAAAATCACATATCCTGTACAGTTTGCCTTTTCAATGTCTTTGATCATCTCTACCAAGATTCTTCCTTGTTCAACCTCATTTTTTCCACCATGAGTCCAACCATGGACTTGCCAGTGAGCAGAAGCTCTACTTGTAGGTATACCAAACTCTGCGATTAACAAGGCTTGCCCTTTATGATGTTCTTTGAGACGCTTTAAGTAAGCCAAATAAGGTCTTTTTTCTGTTAAAAACTCATAGTTCATAAAATCTGGATAGTAGGGATAAACGTGATATGAAGAAAAAAAACAGTTAAAAGAGCTTTTTATTTTATAGGTATCAAAAACTTCCATGTCTTCGTTCTCGTTACATTTTTTTAAGTTAGGTTTTACTCCGATAAAAAAAGACTCTTCATCTTCTATGTTGCTTTCCGTAGGATGTTCTATAGGGTCAAGGGGTATCCAGTTTACCACAGAAACCAACGGTAAATGCCCATAGGTCTCATAAGAATAGTTTAAAAGATAGTCTAAAATCTGAGTATTCCACACCTCAAAGGGATTCCCTTTTTCTATGTAAAGATATTTTCCGTAGAAATCTTTATCTTTTCTCGCATAACGTTCGTTATATCCTTTAACCAAACAGGCTTCAGGTTCTCTTCCAAAAAGATATCCTAACAAGAAAGGGGATATATCCCACAGATATTTTCCCGAAGGGAACCCAGGTCTTTCAGGGAGGCTGGCATTTCCATGAACAGCATCAACCACATCCCTTATATGGGTTTTTAACCTGTTTAAAAACTCTAAATCATCGAGTACCTCTGCCCTCTCAGGTTCATACCAAATTCCCTGCAGCAAAAAAAGCTTAGGCTCTTTTTGGTTAAACTCATATAGTGCCTGATAAAACCCTGGAGATTGAAGAGCGTATACTCGAATGGTGTTTATCCCCATTTCATGGATTAATTGAAACCATTTCAAATAAGTTTTCATTTTTATCGGATACTCTCCAGGGAAATAACCAGGAAGAGTAAGCCCGAGGTTAATCCCTTTTATCCAGAATTTTTCCCAATTTTTTTGTTTTTTAATGTAAACATAGTCTCCTTCAGTCTTAAATCTAATTTCTTGATGGGAATGTTTAATTTGCACGTCTTTTAATAGCTCTCCTATCTCTTCTATCTTTTTTTGAGCTCTTTCATTTTGTGGGTCTATTTCAAGTAATTTATGATAAGCCCAAAGGGCAGAGGAGAAATCATTGAGATGATAGTAAGCTTCAGCCACCCCTAACCATCCCTCTTTTTTAAATCCTTGATGATTTATAGCCTCTTTAAATAAGTTTAAAGCTTCTTGATAATCCCCTCTATTTAAAGCCTCTTGTCCTAAAAACAAAAATTTATTCAACACCATTTAGTTATAACACCTTGACTTTTTTGACTACCTCCCATTTCTTATAGCCCAACAAAAATTGGAGGGTAGCCTGAAACCTGAAAAAGCTGGTGATTTATCTATAACCTAAGTTTTCTGCTATTCCATAAAGCAGAAGCCTAAGAACTTGAGACCATCGAGGATACCTTTTAAAACTCATTTCTTCCAAAAAGATACCTCCTACTGAAAGAAAAATACCATAACCTATCGCTAAGGTTAAAAATAAAACCAAAAACTCAAAGCTTAATATTCCAAAAAAATAACACAAAAAAACTATAGGATAGCCTAAGGTTTCTACCACTGCCCCAACTGCTTCAAAAAAGTAAAAAGGCATAACCAAACATCCTATCCTTCCGTATTTGGGATTAAAAAACATTCTTTTATAAAACCATAAAGTCTGTAATAATCCTAAATGCCATCTCCTTCTTTGTTTGGAAAGTTCTCCCAAGGTTTCAGGGACCTCTGTCCAGCAAACAGGGTCAGGAAGAAACCCTATGTAATAGTCTTCCTTCTTTTCTCTAAAATGTTTATGCAACCTTAAGACTATTTCAAAATCCTCTGTAACCGTAAGGTTGTTAAAACCACCTACTTGAAGCAAGGCCTCCCTGTTAAAAAGGCTAAAAGCACCTGAAAGAATCAAAGTACCATTTAATCTTTCCCAACCCAATCTTCCGAAAAGAAATCCACGAATGTATTCAACTATTTGAAAAATAGGCAAGGCTTTTTTAGGAAGTTCTATCGAAGAGACTTTGCTTTTTTCTAATTTTACCCCGTTTAAAACCCTAACTACCCCTCCCAAGGCTAAAACAGGAACCTCACTTTCTAAAATCTTCCTACCTAACCTTAAAAGAGAATCTACTTCTAGTACAGTATCTGCATCTACGGTACAAACATAAGGATATTGAGCAAAGTTTAACCCACAGTTAAGAGCATCAAACTTGCCTCCCCTTTCTTTATCTACTACCCAAAGGTTCGGATACACCAAAGAGCGATAAACTCCCCTTACCTCGGCTGTTTGAAGAGTTTTACGATAGATGAAAAATGGTATTTTTTTCAACTGAAATCTTTCAGTCAGAATCTTCCAGGTTTCATCGATGGAACCGTCGTTAACCACTATTATTTCAAAATAAGGATAATCAAGGCTTAAGGCTGAGTGTATTGTCCTTAGAATTACCTCTTCTTCATTATAAACCGGTATGATAACACTGACAGGAGGAAGCTGTGGATAAAGCTTTAATTCCTGGAAGTTATAAAACCTGAGGTATTTCAAGTATTCAACTGTAGCCAAAAAAGAAAGTAACAAAAGTATAGTATAAAAGGTGTTTAAAGTAGCATAATAAAAACCAATAAAATAATTAAAACTGATTAAGAAATCTTTTAAAATTTCCATCTTCCCTCTCTTATGCCATTTTATAGTTTAACTGCAAAAAAGACATTATATTCTCGACATAACTCTTTAAAGGACCTTTAATCCCACCATCTTTTAATCTTTCCCAAACCCCACTCATTACCATTTCTTCTACCAAGCTATCCCTACCATATGGGTCTTTAATCTCAAGCAAAGAAGGCAATCTGATGATTAGTTCTTCTATAGGAAGCTTAAATAACGCCTTGGCTGCCTCTCTTCTTACTAAGGCATTTTTATCTTCTAACAGTGGGGCCACATGTTCTACCATCTCAGGGGTTATCTTCTTTTCTAAAACCTTTAAAGCTGAAAGCCTAACAAACCAGGATGGATGCCTCAAAAAAGGCAAAATTTCCTCTGAACCAACTTCTTTATCAAACTCAACGGCTTTGCTTAACACTTTCAAGGCTTTAGCCAAAATTTCTGGATGCTCAAAATTAAGATGCTCTTTTACTATCCTGAGCAAGGTTTCATCTAAATGTTTAGAATAGTAAAATCCTTCCAAAAGAGCTATCCTAAAGGAATTAGAGGGAGGTTGTTCTTTTAGGAAATCATAGATAGAAAAACTTGCCTGTTCTTTAAACCTATCTATAAAATCGGTGATTACCAGACTAACCGATCTAAGGTTCAAAACCCTTTGTTTTTGCTTTTCATAAAGAAGGTTGAAAAACGTTTTAAAATAAGCTTTATCAATAAGTTTAAGGCAACTCAAAAACCCTACAAAAGCTATCTCTGGGTGATTTTCCCTTTGCAAGGCCTCTAACATCCTTTCTAAACTTCTTTTAGAACCTAAAATAGCCAATGTTCTGAAGGCTTCTCCTCTTTCATAGGGTTTAGAAGAATTAAGCTTTTTCTCATATTCCTCTATGTAACCAAGCTCCTGAGCAAAGATAAAACTCTTTTCAGGTTGCCTTGAAGAATAATTTAGAAGCGTCTCTAAAAGGGCCTGTCTCTCCAATGAAGAAGAAACTTTTAGCTTTGGTTTAAGTTTAGACAAATCTACTGAAGGGGCACGAAATATCTCCTCTAAAATCCGAGTAAAATAGTTGCGAGCACGGTCTAATCTTTGATATTTTATCTGGGTTAAAAACCTCCTGATAAAATCATAAATAACCAAAAAGAGATTAACCGAAAAGATAACTAAAATTATAAAAGATAATACCTTTACCGTAAAAAACATAAAATAACCCTTTTTTTTAAATTTATTTTTTAACTTACTATGTATTTATTATAAGAATACATAACTTTAAAGTCAACTAAAATTTCGGACACTGTAGTTTCAAAGTCAAAATGTCATTTTTTATTTCAAGTATTAGATCGTAAAAATTTTTCTGAAATAAAGATTGTTAGATCAAAAATTCTGTGCTTGAAAATTAAAATTTCTTCCCTGATACCAAAATTTTTAAGGCACAGAGAGAAAAGTTAATTAAAAAATTAGCCCTTCAATAAAACCAAGCTAAATCAAAAAAGTTAAAGTCTCAAATACTATCACAATTTTGCAAACTCACCCAAGGCTCAAGAGAAACCGCTAAAAAACGCTTTCCAAAGGTAGTGTTTCATTAATTGTGTCTAAATCTTAGGGGTAAGGGGCTCCCCTTCTGGTAAAAATGATAAAGTTAAACTCAAAATTAAGAAAGAGGTTAAAAGGTTTATTTATACTACGAATCAATTAGAGAGGCTAATGAAGGGATATCTTGATGAGGGCTAAGATAATTAGAGGTATTTTCAGGGATGGATTCAGTTTACAAGGTAGTATATTTGGGTATTGTTGGAGATGAACGAGAGATACAGGAGTAGGATTTTACCTGGATTTAAAGAAGCGATATCTAATTTTAGGAAGGAGGCTTCTTACCCCCACATTGGTAGACACAATTAAATAAACACTATGATGGGTGATATTATAAATCGTTTGGAGCAATTAGAAAATAGGAGATATGTATGATTATAAATTTTTATCAACAACTTAGGGTAGTAAAGGATAAATAGTTAAGTTAAACCCTGTGAAAGATAAGGGGTGTGCTTTTGACAAAATATAAAATTGGGTTAACCTTTATCTTGTAGTGGTGTATTTTAGTCTTCAGGTGAGGTGGATAATGGGGAAAAGGTTTAAATTTTTTATAAATCTTTTTTTAATTTTTAGTGTGTTATGTTTATGCGTTTCTTGGGTTCAGGCTGAAGAAGTTAAAGATAACGGAACAGTAAAAAAAGTTTTGATCCTTCCTTTTGACGTTTATGCAGATAGAGATTTATCTTACTTGAAGGAAGCCATTCCTGAGATGCTTGTTAGTAGATTGTTTGCTCCTAATAAAATAGAGGTAGTTGACCCTGAGTTGGTAAAAGGGGTAGTAAAAGAAGTTAAAAAAATCAACAAAGAAACAGCTCAATCCCTTGGGCAAAGGTTTAATGTAGATTACGTAATCTGGGGAAGCGTTACGGTTTTAGGAGAAGCGGTAAGCATAGATGCTCAAATGCTTAGTTTAACCTCTCCTAGAAAGCCAGTACAGTTTTTCCAGGAGTTAAAGGGTGTTTCTGAGGTTATCCCACAACTTACGCGTTTTGCCTTTAAGGCAAAGGTATACATAGAAGGTACAGAGGAAGATTTTTATCGTGCTGAACCTATGTATGCCATGTCTTCTTATAGTATAAGCAAAGAACATCCTGAAAGAGGTTATTATTACTATTACCCCTATCTTTTCCCTCCTCGTACAGGGGATTCTAAGCCTAAGGTCACCAGAGCTAAAGGTTTTACGGATGTAGATGTAGAAGAATCTCTTACCAAGGGTCTGGTTATCGATGTAACCAAAGGTACTGTTGGTTGGGCTGATGACGAAGAAACTAAACGTAAAACCTCCTCCTCAAATCAAACCAACGCGACCTCTGGGTTACCAGCACCTTATCTTGGATATTACGGAGGAGTTCCTTATTATCCTTATTCAGCCTCTCCTTATTACTACTATCAAGAAGAGGAAGGAATATTTTCTAAGTTTCTATCCCAGTTCCCTTTTATAAAAGAAAAAAAAGAAAAGGCTCCACAGGGATATCAGACGCAGGTTATTCAAGTGCCTCAACTTCCACCCCAACCTTACACTCCACCTCCAGTTCAAACGCAACCCTCCGCTTCTCCTACCCCTGTCCCTAACACCACTTCCCCACTCTATCAATCCCAATCCATCCCTTCTGAGACTCAACCACAGGGATATACCGGACAACCTCAACCCTATTCTCGGGAACTGCAGAAAAGGCCAAAACCTATATCAACAGACCAACCAGCAGTTTCTAAGCCTTACAACAAAGAAAATCCCTGGAGTTGGAACTAAAATTAACAAAAATTAACAGGTGAGATGAAAGGCCCCAGCTAAAGATACACCTTGAGAATAAAGTTCATTAAACCTTTGGGTAGCTTGAGCCGTAGGATAGGCTTCAAGGATTATCCCTAATTCTTTAGCTTTTTCTTTAACTTCTTGGGTAACTTGCATCAACCCATTTGCTCCCATGCCTACTATCAAAAACTTGATCCCTTTATCCCAGATGTCTGCTAAATCTTCTACATGAAGTTTGTGCCCTTCTTTTCTCCACCAGGAACTAAAGATTTTTTCTTCTTCTTGTGTACAGAGTATGATAAGGTCTTTGGTATAATTTTGCCCTTTAAAAGTAAGGCTTCCAAAGCTATAATGTTCGATCATATGTCCCTCCTTATCGAGGGTTTAGGCTGCCATACCTAGACCTTCTTCTTGTTTTAACATTTCTGCTCTGTAATGGGCAATCAGAGCATCTATAAATTCGTCTAAATCTCCGTCAAGGACCTCTGGCAAGTTGTAGATGGTGATACCAACGCGATGGTCAGTGACCCGGTTTTGAGGAAAGTTATAGGTTCTTATTTTTTCGCAACGTTCTCCGGTACCTACCTGAGCTCTTCTTTCTTTTTGAATCTTTTCATGTTGTTCTCTTTGTGCAAGTTCGTAAAGTTTAGCCCTTAAGATTTTTAGAGCAGTAGCTTTGTTTTGATGTTGACTTCTTTCGTTTTGGCAGGTAACTACAATACCGGTAGGAATGTGAGTAATTCTTACCGCACTTTCTGTTTTGTTTACGTGTTGCCCTCCGTGTCCGCTTGCACGCATGGTTTCAATCTTAAGGTCCTCAGGGTTGATCTCTATATCTACTTCATCTACCTCGGGAAGAACAGCTACCGTCACTGTAGAGGTGTGAATCCTTCCAGAACTTTCAGTTATAGGTACTCTTTGTACCCTATGTACCCCGCTTTCATATTTTAAACGAGAATAAGCCCCTTTTCCTTCTATTTTAGCTACAACTTCTTTAAAACCGCCAAGTCCGGTGTCGTTGGCATCAAGGATTTCAAACTTCCAGCCTTTTCTTTCAGCGTACCTCTGATACATCCTTAAGAGTTCAGCAGCAAAAAGAGCTGCCTCCTCTCCTCCTGCTCCAGCCCTGATCTCTAAGATAACGTTTTTTTCGTCGTTTGGATCTTTAGGAAGAAGAAGTATAGGGAGTAATTTTTCCAGTTCTTCTAAACGTTTTTCTAAAATTTTTAGTTCCTCTTTAGCTAAATCTACTAACTCCTCGTCAGTTTCCTCTTCTATGATGGTTTTGTTTTCTTCTATTTCTTTAAGGACTTTCTTATATTCTTTAAAAACAGATACAATTTCTGTAAGTTCAGAATGTTCCTTAGCAAGCTTAGCATAAACTGAAGGGTCTGAAATAATTTCAGGGTCTGAAAGTTTAGCCGCTAAGTCTTCAAACTTTCTTTCTATAGTTTCAAGTTTTGTCAAGTAAATATTAGATAAACTCATAGCTGCTTATTTTTTATTTTGATAAAAGTCAGAGTATTTTTTCATAAATTTTTCAATCCTTCCTTCGGTATCAACAAATTTCATCTCACCAGTAAAGAAAGGATGACACTTAGAGCAAATTTCTACTCTAATTTCAGGTTTAGTAGACCCTACTCTTAATTCATTACCACAAGCACACCTAATAACTGCATTAGGATAGTATTTGGGATGAATATCCTTTTTCATCTCTTTACACCTCTTCAATAATTTTATTTAATATTTAAAAATATAATCCATATTTTTAAAAACTCAAGAAAGCTTTCCCTCCCCAAATTTCCCGATAGAAAATAAAATAAAAAATCTCTCCGTAATTTTTATACTTAAAAATCATATTCCTTAGTTACTTTCTACAGTTCTTCCCAACCCCCATATAAAATCTATTCCATTTTCTACCTGTACCCACTCCTCTCAAATCTTTTTCCCCTGATTCTAAACATATTTCTCCCGTATCCTCTCTTAACCTCCCCATATAAAAACTCTACTAACCCCACCTTTCACACCAACCATTTAACCATCTCTATCCTTCTCCTCCTGCAATCCCATGGCAGTATTTCCTCTCTTAACATAACAAAAATGTTATAACTCAAAACCTGTAACCCAAACCAAAACGCATTGGCTCCAAAATCCCCAAAAGGCATATATTCAGCTCCAAATCCTATCTTCAACTCCTTGATAATGTTCTCCATCTCCCCCCCTCTCATTGTATCGGTAAAACACCTCACTATCCTCTTACCCTCAGGCAAAATCTCAAAAGCTGCTTCTATCGCCCTTACATGCCCATCATGCCTATTGCCTTCCTTAAATTTATGATAAACTATCAAAGGCACCTCTTTAAAGGCCGTAATCATGGGTCTGTATTTACGAGATCCCTTGTAAGTCATCTTGGGATGTCTGTTTTTCTGCTTGTATGTTGCAAGGCGATGTAACCTCTGTTTGAACCAGGTAAAGGCATATGTTGGTCTATTAAGGTTTTTATTCCAGAGTTTTTGAGGAAGGCATCAACAAGAGCAAGTCCTGAACAAGGGGTGATAGGTTCGTTAGTTTTTAGGATTTTGAAGTTAAGAGAGTTTTGCGGCATAATGGCACCCTCTTAGATTTAGAAAATTTTTTCACCCAATGGGTGATATTATAAATCGTTTAGAGCAATTGGAAAATGGGGAGATTATGGATGATTATAAATCTCTATCGGCAAATTTGGGTAAAGTTCCTTGGTTGAATTTTAGGGTAGGGTGTTTATATTTAAAATCGCTATGCCATATATTACTCCCTTTGATCCGTGGAAATCCCCTCTTTGTACCTGCCCTCCTAAGTATTCTTTAAATCCTTACACTGGATGTGGACATGGGTGTCTTTATTGTTATGCAAGCATTTTTATCAAGGACTTTTACTCCCCACGCCCTAAAAAGGAGTTTTTAAAAAAGATAGAAAAGGAGTTACCTAAACTCCCCCCTGAAAGCCTTATTTCTCTCTCTAACTCTTCAGACCCTTATCAACCTTTAGAAAAAATTCACAAGTCTACCAGGATGTTTTTAGACTTAATTAAGGGACTTCCTTTGAAGGTGCTCATCATTACCAAATCAAACCTTGTGTTAAGGGATATAGACCTTTTGAAAAAACTAAGGGTTGCTGTAGCCATCACCATCACCACTAAAGTTTATCAGGTAAGGCTTGAACCTGGGGCTCCTTCTTTTGAAGAAAGGCTTTTAGCTTTAAAGGTTCTCTCTCAAGAAGGAATCCCTACCATCGTTAGGATAGACCCTATTATTCCTGAGGTTAACGAAGAAGAAGTTTTAGAGGTTTTAACCGAGGTCTTGCCCTTTGTTAAGCATGTGGTGGTAAGTACCTATAAAGCTAACCCGCGGTCGTTAAAACGGTTAATAAAAGCCTTTCCTGAAAAGGCAAAAATATTAACAGATCTTTATCTTCAAAAAGGAGAAAGGAAAAAAGGTGGTATCTATCTCCCAGAGGAGATAAGAAAAAGTCTTATAGAAAAGATATATAATAAGGTTAATCAGATAAAAGAGGTTAGCTTTGCTACCTGTCGAGAAGGTTTGGTAGAGTTTTCTTTTCAAGGAAGATGTGATGGAAGTTTTTTGTTAAACTAAAGGGTTGTCTCAGGTAGGAAGGGTATGGAGAGAAAAAAGGCTAACTTTAGATTAAAAGCTGAGGTAGAGCCTAAGGGAGATCAGCCACAGGCTATAAAAGAGCTGGTAGAAGGGGTTCTTAGAGGGGAGAAACATCAGGTACTTTTAGGGGTTACTGGTTCAGGTAAAACCTTTACCATGGCTAATGTTATCGCTCAGGTAGGTAGACCTACCTTAGTGATTGCCCCTAACAAAACCTTGGCAGCTCAACTTTATAACGAGTTTAAAAAACTCTTCCCTGAAAACGCGGTAGAGTATTTTGTTTCTTATTATGATTATTACCAGCCTGAGGCTTATGTTCCGGTTACAGATACCTACATAGAAAAAGATGCTTCTATCAACGAGTTGATCGACCGTTTAAGGCATTCGGCTACAGCCGCGGTACTTTCAAGAAGAGACGTGATTGTCGTTGCCAGTGTATCCTGTATCTACGGCTTAGGTTCGCCTCATGAGTATTTTCAAAAACATCTTTATTTAAGACGCGGACAAACCATCTCCCGGGACGAGTTGTTAAGGGCGCTGGTTACGATGCATTATGAAAGGACTGAGCTTGAGTTTACCAGAGCAACCTTTAGGGTAAGAGGGGATATAATAGAGATTTTTCCTGCAAACGAAGAAAAACGTGCAGTAAGGCTCTCTCTCTGGGGAAATGAAGTAGAAGAGATAAAAATCATAGATCCCTTTAGAGGGAAGGTATTAGGTAAGGTAGATGAGGTGCTTATCTTCCCTGCAAGCCACTATGTTACTTCAGAGGACAAATTAAAGGTAGCTATAGAGGAGATAAAAAAGGAACTAAAAGAGCGGGTTGAATGGTTTAGGTCGCAAGGTCAATATCTTTATGCAGAAAGACTTGAGAAAAGAACCTTGTATGATCTCGAACTTTTAGAAGAGATAGGTTATTGCAAAGGGATCGAAAACTACAGCAGGTATTTAGACGGAAGAAAAACAGGAGAGCCTCCTTATACCTTGCTTGACTACTTTCCAGATGATTTTTTGATCTTCATAGACGAAAGCCATATAACCATCCCTCAGTTAAGAGGAATGTATCGAGGTGATCGTAGCAGAAAGGAAACCTTGGTAGAATATGGTTTTAGACTACCTTCAGCTCTTGATAACCGTCCTTTGACGTTTGAAGAGTTTGAAGAAAGGGTTAATCAGGTAATCTATGTCTCTGCTACCCCAGGGGAGTATGAACTCGAAAAAGCACAGGGGAGAGTAATAGAGCAAATCATTCGTCCTACAGGGCTTCTTGACCCTAAGGTAGAGATCAGACCTTCTGAAAATCAGGTGGAAGACCTGTTTTTTGAAATAAAAAAGCGGGTAGAAAAAAACGAAAGGGTTCTTGTGTGTACCCTTACTAAAAGAATGGCTGAAGAGCTTACAGACTATTATCAAGGCCTTGGTATTAAGGCTTGTTATATGCATTCTGACTTAAAGACCCTTGAAAGGGCAAGAATAATAAGAGATTTACGAAGAGGGGTTTATGACGTCCTTATAGGGATAAACCTTTTGAGAGAAGGGTTAGACTTACCAGAGGTTTCTCTGATTGCTATTTTGGATGCAGACAAAGAGGGTTTTTTGCGTTCTGAGAGAAGTCTTATCCAGATGATAGGAAGGGCTTCAAGAAACGTAAACGGGACAGCCATTCTTTACGCTCAAACCATAACCCCTGCTATAGAAAAAGCCGTAAAAGAAACAGAACGGAGGCGTAAAATTCAGGAGGAATATAATAAAAAGCATGGTATTATTCCCCAAACTGTGGTAAAATCCTTAGATGATCCTCTGATGAAAATAGTAGAAGCAGATTTTGTAGATTTAGAAAAGGTAATCGAGATCTCTGAAAGTTTTGAGAGCTTGGAAGCTCTAAAACAGGAGATAGCAAGGGTAGAAAAAGAAATGAAAGAAGCAGCCAAAAATTACGAGTTTGAGAAAGCCGCGGTCTTGAGGGACAGGCTTTTTACCTTAAAACAAATGGCCCTTCAGTGGGAATAACGATTTTATAATTTTAGCACCATGCCAAGACTATCGAAAACCAACCCAAGAGCAGTAGCTTTAAAAATTCTTATTCGCTGGGAAAAAGGGAAACCTCTTTTAGATGAGGTCCTCTCACAGGTTCTTACTAAAAGTGTGTTGCCAGATGAAAGGGACAGAGCTTTGGTGAGTGAACTGGTAAATGGAGTGGTTAGACATCTCTATTATCTTGATTTTATCCTTGCAAGGTTTTCTGAACATCCTTTAGAAAAAATGGACCCAGAGGTCAGAAATATACTTCGTTTAGGTGCTTATCAACTTCTTTACACCCGGATCCCAGAAAGAGTAGCTATAGCAGAAAGTCTTAAAATCCTTTCTGCAAGAAGGAGAGGGGCCTGGATAAGAGGGCTGGTAAATGCAGTATTACATAAAGTGCTTGAGAATAAAGATAACTTACCAGAACCCCCTGATTTTAATGAGGTATATTATCTTTCAGTAAAATATTCCTTTCCTGAATGGTTGGTAAAAAGGTGGCTTCAAAGGTTTGGGAGAGAAGAAACTGAGGCTTTGCTGCGTGCAAGCAACGAAAGGTCCCCTTTAGTAATAAGGGTTAATACTTTAAGAGTTTCTCGAGACAGTCTTTTGGTGTATTTGCAAAAAGACGAAGTGCCTACAGCTAAACCTTGTCCTTATTCACCTTCAGGGATCGTATTAGAAGGTTTTAGAGGAAAGATCTCTGAACTTAAACCTTATCATTTCGGCTGGATAAGTGTGCAGGATTCAGCTAGCCAGCTGGTAGGGTTTTTGTTAAATCCCAAACCAGGGGCTAAGGTTCTTGATGCCTGTGCAGGGGTGGGAGGTAAAACCACTCATATGGCGGAGCTTATGCAGGATAAAGGTACCATCTGGGCTTTTGACCTCTATGAATGGAGGTTGGAAAAACTAAAAGAGAATTTTCAAAGATTAGGTTTAAAACTTCCTAAGGTATTTGTGGGGGATGTGGTAGAAAAGCTTAAAGAGTTGCAACCTCCTTTTTTTGATTATATTTTAATAGATGCTCCTTGCACTGGAACGGGAGTGATAAGAAAACATCCAGACGTTAAATGGGCTCGTACTGAGGAAGATTTTTTAAGGGTACCCGAAAGGCAATTAAGACTTCTTGAAGGGTTAGCCCCTTTTCTTAAAAAAGGTGGTATAATGGTATATGCAACCTGTAGTTTAGAGCCTGAAGAAAACGAACAGATAATAGAAAGGTTTTTACAGTCCCATCCAGAGTTTATGCTGGAAGATCCTGCTAAAGTGCTTAGCAAAACCTGTCCAGAAAAAGTAAAAGAACTCTGTGTAGAAAATAAATACTTAAGAACCTTTCCCCATAAACACGGATTAGATGGATTTTTTGCCGTAAGGTTAAGAAAGGTTTAAAATATATAAAGCTAAAAAGGAGGAAATTCCTATGAAAAAAGAAATCGAGGCAGCCTTAAACGAACAGATTAAGTGGGAAATTTATTCAGGGTACTTATATCTTTCTATGGCAGCCTATTTTGACGATTTAGGGTTAGATGGGTTTTCTAAATGGATGAAGGCTCAGACAGCAGAAGAGTTTATGCATGCGATGAAATTTTACAAGTTTGTCGTAGAAAGGGATGGTAAAGTGATTTTACAAGAAATTCCAGCACCGCCTAACAAGTGGGATTCCCCTGAAGCTGTTTTTGAGTTTGCCTATAATCACGAAAAAGAAGTAACCAAAAGAATAAACCAACTGGTAAGTTTAGCTAAAAAACTGGAAGATTACGCAACCGATAATTTCCTTCAGTGGTTTGTAAACGAACAAGTAGAAGAAGAAGCCTCTTTTAAAACTATCCTCTCTAAACTAAAACTTATAAAAAACGACCCTCAAGCCCTTTTTTATTTAGATAAAGAGCTTGGCCAGAGACCTTTAGACTTAAATCAGCTTTTTTTAACCCCTACTGAATAGTTTATTTTTTTGAACGTAGCCTTATGGGGGAGTTTGTTCACCTTCATCTTCATACTGAATGGAGTCTCCTTGACGGTGCTATCCGTATTAAAGACTTAGTAAATAGGCTCTTAGACTATCAGCTTCCTGGCTGCGCTATCACCGACCATGGCACTTTATATGGAATCATTCATTTTTACAAGGCTTTAAAAGAAGCAGGTTTAAAGCCTATTATCGGATGCGAGTTCTACGTAGCAGAAAATTCAAGATTTGATAAAAAGGTTGCTAAGCGCGGAGAGGCAGGACATCATCTGGTTCTTTTAGCCAAAGATGAGGTAGGATATAAAAATTTAATCAAACTTGCCTCTAAAGCCTATTTAGAAGGTTTTTACTATAGGCCCAGGATAGATAAAGAACTTTTGGTTAAACATCACGAAGGGCTAATAGCCCTTTCTGCCTGTTTAGAAGGGGAGATCCCTAAGCTTATCCTTTTTAACCAGATTGACAAAGCTATAGAGGTAGCTAAGTGGTATAAAGACTTGTTTAAGGAGGATTTTTATCTTGAAGTCCAGCGAAATGGTCTTTCAGAACAGGAAGTCTGTAACCAAAAAATCTTAGAGATAGCAGAAAAACTCAAAATAAAATGTGTAGCTACTGCAGATTGTCATTATTTAGACAAAGAAGACGCTTTGGCTCATGAGGTGTTGCTCTGTATTCAAACAGGACACAAGCTTTCTGACCCAGACCGGTTCAAGTTTAACACTGATATGCTCTATTTAGCAAGTGCGGAAGATATGGCCAAAAGGTTTCAAGACCTGCCTTCGGAGGTGCTTACCAATAGCTTGGAGGTTTTTGAAAAGGTAAATTTAGAACTTAAAACAGGAGAAGTCCTTTTCCCCAAGGCTAAAGTTCCTGAAGGAGAAACTGCCGAGAGTTATTTTAGCAAAAAGGCTAGAGAGGGTCTTGAAAAAAGACTATCTGAGTTAGAAGAAACAGGACAACTTGCTGCCGAAAAGGAGGTTTATCGTCAAAGATTGGAAGAGGAGTTAGAGGTTATCATCGAAAAAGGTTATGCCAGTTATTTTCTTATCGTTTGTGATTTTATAGAATGGGCACGGTCAAAAGGGATACCTGTTGGGCCAGGAAGAGGGTCTGCTGCTGGAGCCCTCACCTCTTATGCCTTAGGAATTACCAACCTTGATCCTATCAGATGGGGCCTTCTTTTTGAAAGGTTTTTAAACAAAGAACGTCCTAGTCTTCCTGATATAGACGTTGACTTTTGCAAAGAAAGAAGAGACGAAGTGATAGAATATGTAGCTCAGACTTATGGGAGAGAGTATATCGCTAAAATTGCTACCTTTGGTCAGTTAAAAGCAAGACAAGTAGTGAGAGACGTAGGACGAGTCCTTGGTTTTAAACCTAAGGAGATAGACCCTATCGCTAAAATGATAAGTCCAGGGATTGATGTGTCTTTAGAAAAAGAACTTGAAAGGCCAGAGTTTCAAGAACTTATGCAAAAAAATGAAGAGATAAAGAAACTCTTTACCCTGGCTAAAAAACTTGAAGGCCTTCCAAGACATGCAAGTCAGCATGCAGCAGGAGTTATTATTTCAGGTAAACCCATCATAGAGACAGCTCCTTTGATGAAGGTCGAGGAAAATGAAATAGTTGTTCAGTTTGATATGAAGGCCTGCGAAGCTGTTGGCCTTATTAAGTTTGATTTCTTAGGGCTTAAAACCCTTACCATCATAGATAAAACCCTTAAACTTATCAAAAAATATGAGGGGATAGACTTAGATTTAAATCGGATCCCTCTTGATGACCCCAAAACGTTTGAACTGTTAAGGGCAGGCGAAACTGACGGAGTCTTTCAATTAGAATCTCAAGGAATGAAAGACCTTTTAAGAAGGCTTAAACCCTCCGACTTTAACGACCTTATCGCAGTTTTAGCTCTTTATCGTCCTGGTCCCTTAGAGGGTGGGCTGGTAGACCAGTATATCGAAACCAAACATGGAAGAAGGAAGCCAGAATATCTACATCCACTTTTAGAGCCTATTTTAAAAGAAACCTACGGGGTAATCGTTTATCAAGAACAGGTTATGCAAATAGCCCAGGTGATGGCTGGATATACTCTGGGGGAAGCTGACCTTCTTAGGCGTGCTATTGGAAAAAAAGAAAAAGAGTTGATGGAAAGCCTAAAAGAAGAGTTTGTTAAAAGGTCTGTAGATAGAGGAATTCCTGAAGACATCGCTCAAAAGGTATTTGATCTTATAGAAAAATTTGCTGACTACGGATTTAACAAAAGCCATTCGGCAGCTTATGCTTTAGTGGCTTATCAGACAGCTTATCTAAAAGCCCACTACCCTGTTTACTTTATGGCTTCTATCCTTACTTACGAGGTTGATAAAAGAGAAGAGGTAAGTAAATATATCTCTGTAGCCAATGAAATGGGGATACCTATTCTTCCTCCAGATATAAATTTAAGTGATGTAGGCTTCACTGTAGAACAAGGAGCTATTAGAGTAGGGCTTCAAGCAGTAAAAAACGTAGGGGAAGAGGCAGTAAACGAGATTATTAACAAACGTCCTTATAGTTCTTTTTGGGATTTTTGCAATAAAGTAGACACCAAAAAAGTAAACCGCAAAACTATAGAAGCTTTGATAAAAGCTGGTGCTTTTGATAGCTTAGACCAAAACAGAGCTAAGCTAATGCATAATCTTCCTTCGATCCTCTCTGTTACCACCCAAACCAAATTTTCTTCTCTTTTTGGGCAAGCCACCCTTTTAAATCCGTCTACTTCTTATACCTTAGAAGAAGTACCTGAGTGGGATTTAGAAACAAAGCTTGCTTTTGAAAAAGAAAGCCTTGGTTTTTATCTTTCAGACCATCCAGTAAAACGACTCCGGCGTTTTATAGAAGTGTTTACCCCTTACAACTTAGAAAATCTTTCTCAAGTAGAAGACGGCGCGCAGGTAGTGTTACTGGGGTTGATTTCAGAGATAAAGCTTAAGCAGACAAAAAACGGGGATAAGATGGCTATTCTTACGATAGAAGACGAGTTTTCTTCGGAAAGAGCTCTGGTTTTTCCGAATCTTTACAAACAAAACTTTTCTGTAATGTCCGAAGGATCTATTCTCTGGTTTAGAGTTGCCGTAGACAGAGATGAGGATTCCTTAACCCTTTTAGTAGAAGACCTTGCTCCTTTTAATGATTTTAGATTTTTTAAGGAAGGAGTGGTTAATGTTTGTGTACCTCACACCTTAGCAAACAGACAATTTTTAGAATTTTTGAAGACCTTTGTTACTAAAGAAGAAACGAATACTTTCCCTTTCCGCCTTCAGATCACCTATCCTGATGCCATCGTAAACTTTGAGATAAACGGAGACAAGCTTTTACTTTCTCAGGAAAATATCTCCTTACTTTTTGATAACTTTCCTCAGATAAAACTGGTCTTTACAGAATCATAAATAAAATAAAAACTCACCAAAAATATTTTTTCATAAAAAAGTTACAAAAACCTCTTGATTCAGTCGGTTAGATTCCTATAATAAAAGTATATAGCAAAGATTTTTAAAAATTTAACACAAAGGGGGTTAGAATGCTTGTTAAAGATTGGATGACAGAAAATGTAGTAACCTTAGAAGAAGATGAAACCTTAGAAAAAGCTTTTAAGATTTTAGAAGATTTTAAAACCTTTAGGAAGATCCCTATTACTAAGAATGGTAAACTTACCGGTATCATAACCCTTACCGACATAAAAGGATTACTTCCTTATAAAGCTAAAGACATCATCAAAGATCCCAGGTTTGATGAATTTTTTCAGGAGTTAAAAAATATTCCAATAAAACAAGTTATGACCAAAGATCCTATATATACCTATCCAGATGAAACCATAGAAAAGGCCTCTGTCATCATGCTTGAAAATAAAGTTTCAGGCCTACCTGTGGTAGATAGAAATCTCAGGGTAGTTGGGATTATAACTGAGACTGATATCTTCAGGTTTTATACTTTGGTTTCAGGGGTATATTTTGCCCCTTATCTTATGGGAGCTCTTATCGGTTGTGTGGATGACATTAAAAGCATAAGAGATGTGCTTAATAACAAGATAGGGGCTAAAATTTCAAGTATCATAATGTGGGATGCTCTGTTTTTGTTAAGCCACGATACAAACCTTAAGGATGTAATGGTAAGGTTTCAGGTGAGTAAGATATTATCAGATGTAGAGAACATGGTAAAAGAAGCTTTTAGTGAGTATGAAACCATCAAGGTACTTTTTGTCCGAAAGGATACGATAGAAGATGTTCCTTCAAGGAGATGGAAATAGAGGGTTAATTAATCCTAATGGTTGCGGATTAGCCCCTATCCTTTCTAATTCTCTAAGTCTCTTTTCTGCTAAGAAGAGAGCCTCTTTAGGGTTAGGATTGGGATGGGCAAAAAGATATCCCTGGGCTAAGGGAATTTTTTGAGCTTTTAAGAAAAGAGCTTCCTCCCAGGTTTCTACTCCTTCTGCAACGACAAAAAAGCCTATTTTTTGACTTAAGATATACATTACCTCTAAAAGTTTTTGTTTCTTTTTGAAGTTATTTAGGTCTTGAATAAAGGGTTTGGCTAATTTTACATAATGTATATCAAGAAGTACTAACCTCTCTAAATTTGAATGCCTAACCCCAAAGTCATCAAGAGCTATTAAAAATCCATAACTTAAGTACTTTTCTACAAAAGATACCAGTTTTTCAGTATGTGCAATTTTAGCCTCGCTTATTTCCACTACGATACTTTCAGGGCTTATCCCATAGTATTTAGCCTTTTTCTTAATCCAGTTAGTTCCTGCAAGTCCAAGGTCGATCGTTTCGCTGTTAACGTTGAGAAAGAGTAAAAAGTCCCGTTCTAACCCAAATTCTTTGAATTTTTTCATAGCCAGTGCTTTACAGGTACGATCAAATTCTATCAGAACTCCCTGTTTTTTAGCTAATTCAAAAAGCACGTTAGGAGGGATGATTAGGTTTTTTTCTTGATTAATACCTCTTACTAAAGCTTCAAACCCTAACACCTTCCCTGTGTCAAGATTTACTACAGGTTGAAGGTAAATATCAAGATGACTTTCAAGAAGAAAAAAGTTCGTTTCGTTCATAAAAGCTAACCTCCGTAGTCTTGTCTTTTCTTCTATCCTTAAAGATTACAGAATTTTTTGCCTCTCTTGCCATACTCTTAGCTTTAGCTTTGACCTCTGAGGCTATAGAAGCTAAATGGGCATAAGAGGTTATTTTCCTGTTAGTGCTACTTACTATGGCAAAGGTTAGAGAAAGGAGAGGGAAGTTTTTTTCTTTACCCTCTCTGTCTTTAGAAAGATAATATCCAGTTAAAAAGTCTTTTCCATGAAAATCTGGCAAAAGTTTTTCAAATTCTTCTTTAATCTTTTCTGCTATTTCTAAGGAAGTCTCTGGTGGGCATATTACTATAAAATCATCCCCTCCGATGTGGCCAACAAAAGTGTTTTTCTTTCCATTTACTGTTTCTTTTATTATTTCACCAAGAGATATGATGACCTCATCACCCTTAGCGAATCCATATTTATCGTTAAAAGGTTTGAAATGGTTTATGTCTATGTAGATTACGTCAAAATCTTCCATTTTTGATATTCTTTCTTCTATTACATTTTTGATAGCCCAGTTTCCAGGAAGGCCTGTAAGAGGATTAGCATCTTTGGCAAGCATCAGTGATTTTTGAGCTAAGGCCTCTATCAAAAGAGACACCGATACCACCCCTAAATACCTTCCTTTTTCTACTACGATTATGTCATCATAAGTATGAGGATAGGTTCTATTTTGTAGTTGCATCGCAGCTTCTTCTATGGTATTAGAAGCCTCAAGGGTTAAACCTGGGGGTTCCATCACATCTCTTACCTTTTTATTCCCATTTAGATGGATTCCGTATCCATACTTTCCTAAAATGATATGCTCTAAAAACCTCCTCCTCTGAAGTTGTCCTACCACGAATTCATCGTAGTTTATGACTGGAAGGAGATTAAAGTTTTCATCTTTCATAAAAAGTAAAAAGGCTTCTCTGACAAACACTTCAAAATGAATCGCGGGAACCTTAATCACAAGGTCTCTAAGTCTACGGTCTAAATTAAAAAAATACATATTCATAGTTATAGATATGTTTAGGCAACCAAGTAGGCCTTTTGAGGATTATAAAAAGAGTTTAAATATCCTGAATCTAAGTTTCTCTTAGCAAGATATTCCTTGGGACCACTTATTAAATAAAAACTTAAATCTCCTATGGGAGGTATTCTATAACTAAAGGAAAGATTTAACATTCCAGAAAAACTTTGAGATAAATTAGAAGACCTGAAAAATTCTTGAGTTTTAATACAAAATTTTAGGTTCTTTTGATTTAATCTATCTAATACCTTTTGGGTTAATTCCTGAATGAGTTCTTGAAAAGACTTTAAACAGAATGGGTCTAAGTTTTTAAGTAGGTTAAAGTCTATCATAAAATGGGGATATACCTTTTTGGCATACTGGATTACTAGTTTTTTTTCAGCAGTTATCACCATAATTAGCCCTAAGAGATCGTTTTCATACCACCCTTTGTAAGAAAAATCTTTTAGGTTCGCTACTTTTTGATAGTTAAAAAATTCTGTCAAAACAGGAGATTTATCAAAAACTTTTAGTCCCCAATCTTTTATACAACTTCTAATTAGGCTTATAAAAAACTCCTGGTTCATAAGTCACCTCCTTGTGATGTTTTGGGTTATTTTGTTAATAAGAAAGATAAAAGAGAAAGGTTAAAACTATGTTAAAAGGTTTTTAAATTTTTATAAAAATTAGGGATAGATGAAGTTTATGGGTTTTTAAGGGAAAGGATAAGTTTTTTAACTTTTTCTTTTATTTCATCTCTGACCTTGCGAAAAATTTTTAATCTTTCTTCTTCAGTTCCTTCAGCTTTAGCAGGGTCAGGAAGTCCCCAGTGTTCTCTTTTCTGGGCAGGAACATAAGGGCAGGTTTCTTTAGCGTCTCCACAAAGGGTTATAACTATATTGATCTGATCAAACGGGATTTCCTGAAAAGATTTGGGCCTTTGAGAAGATAGATCTATCCCTTCTTCAGCCATAACCTTTATGGCTAAGGGGTTTATACTTGAAGCAGGGTTTGAACCAGCTGAGTATACTTCTATATTCAGCTTATAAAGATTTGCAAAATGTTTAGCATAACCTTCAGCCATCTGACTTCTTGCAGAGTTTCCTGTACAGATAAAGGCTATTTTCATCAAGATGTCCCCTCCTTTTTTGTATAAGGTAAAGCTGTTGCATGTTTAAACTTAAACTAGGTTTAGTTAGGTTAAAACTCTATCATTAACCCAGATTTGCTTGCCATCAACCTTAATAAATCCATCTTCCTCAAGTTTCTTTAAAAGCCTTGAAAAAGTTTCTGGGGTAATACCTAAAAGCAAAGCTAATTGAGATTTAGGGATTTCAAGTTTTATAAGTCTTTCTGGAGAAGCCTTGGCAGCGTGATAAAGAAACTTTAGGAGTCTCTCTTTAGCATCTTTTAAAGTTATATTCTCAAGGCTATGGAGCAAGTCTTTTATTTTGAAGGCAAAGGCAGATAAAAGAGTAAGGCATAAATCTGGTGATCTTCCGATCAAGCTTTTAAAAAGGTTCTTTTCAAAAAATATTACTTCGGTTTCTGTAAGAGCCTGTGCCCAGGCAGGATATTCTCCCACCCCAGCCAATACTATTTCTCCGAAAATTTCCCCAGATCCAAAGATATGTACTACCATTTCCTTGCCTTCTGGAGAAAGTTTGTAAATTTTTATCCAGCCGTCTTTTACCAGATAAAATCCGGTAGCTCTGTCTCCTTCAGCAAAGATATGTTCTTTTTTGGAAAATTTTTTGACCATAGCGATTTCACTAAGTTTAGAGAGGTCATCTTCAGACAGCCGATTAAAATAGAAGGTACTTTTTAAGAAAGATTTTAAATCTTCGTTTTGAGAAACCTTGTGTTCCACGTGGAACACCTCTTTTTAAGAAAAATTATCTTATAAAATTGGTAAATATTTTGGGCTCTATTTCTGGACTTAAGCTTTTCGCCCTTTTCCCTTGGGTAGTCTTTAGTAACCAGGCTAAATTTTTAGCTAAAATCCTTACTATTTGTTTTCCTTCCTCGTCTTGTAAAACCTCTCCAGGACTGAGCCCAAATACTCCGTTCCAGTAGTTAGAGGTAGCCACAACCATTTCTGCATAAGTTAGGTAATGTAAAAGTTGGTCGTAGGTGGCAACACCACCTGCCCTTCTACATACTGCGATAGCAGCCCCAACCTTGTGCCTAAAAAGATTCCCGTTTACCGCAGAAACTAAAAAAGCTCGATCTAAAAAACATTTCATCGTCCCTGCTATCCCAGAAAAATAAACAGGAGATGCCAAAACTATCCCGTCAGCCTTTTTCATCATCTGAATCCAATCGTTTACCTCATCCTCTATAGCACACCTTTCGTTCTGTTTTTTCCTGCAGGTATAACAGGCAAGACATCCTCTGATGGCTTTATCTCCAACCTGAATGATCTCGGTTTTTATCCCTTGAGAAGTTAGCTCGTCTGCCAAGAGTTCAAGCACTTTTTGGGTGTTTCCCTGCTTCCTTGGACTTCCGTTAAAGGCAATTACTTTCATTTGCCCCTCCTGCCGCACTAAAAGAGTTGTTTTTTATTATATTACCATCTACTTTGTCTTTTGAAAAGCTTAAAGCCTATTAACAAATAATTTGGTGAGACTTTGTAATTTCTTCACATGTATGGAGAAAACATGCCAAAATTAGAAATTGAGTCTTGGAATTTTTCAGTTTTTTCCCTTTACCTTAGAAGCTTTTTATGCCTTTGCTGAGTGATTTTAATTTTTGCCATAAAACCTTTAGATGGATATGAATCCATATAGTTATTTTGAGCCTGAACTTCAAAAAAAAACAGTCAGGGCCAAATGTTCCACGTGGAACATTTGGCCCTGATAGGGGGGTTAGATAAGTTTATATTTTTCTTGTAACAGTTTCTTTAATTGTTCTGCTGAACTTTCTGTTAACCCAGCAAGAGGTAGTCTTACCTCAGGGGTTTCAATCTTTCCCATGAGCCAAAGGGCATGTTTAGCAGGTGCAGGGTTGGTTTCTATGAACATAGCCTTGTATAACGGATAAAGGTAAAGGTTTAGTTCGTTGGCCTTGGCAATATCCCCGCTTAGGGCATAACGCATAAGGGCTGCCATTTCCTTAGGGGTTACGTTGGCAACCACAGAAATTACCCCTTTTCCTCCTAAAAATACCGTAGCCAGGGCAGTAAAGTCATCCCCTGAAAGCACTATAAAATCTTTTGGACATCTCATCAAAAGTTCGGTAACCTGCTTTATATCCCCACAGGCTTCTTTGATGGCGATGATGTTTTCTATTTCTGCCAATTTGGCGGTGGTATCAGGGAGCATGTTTACCGAGGTTCTGCCAGGCACATTATATAAGATGATAGGTATTTTGGTTTGTTTAGCGATGTAGCTATAGTGAGCGTAAAGGCCATTTTGGGTTGGTTTGTTGTAATAAGGAGTAACGATAAGGGCTGCATCAAACCCCATCTCTTCGGCAAGTTTTGTATATTCAAGAACTCTTGCTGTGTTGTTTGTTCCTGTACCAACGATAAGAGGTACCTTACCTTTGGCCTCTTCAAGGGCTATTTCCATAACCCTTTTTCTCTCTTCTTTTTCCAAGGTTGCGGCTTCTCCGGTTGTTCCAAGGACAAGAATTCCGTCTGTGCCTTGTTGAAGGTGCCAGCGAATTAATCCTCTCAAAGAAGTTTCATCTACCTTTCCATCTTTAAAAGGGGTAACTAAGGCTACTATAGAGCCCTGCAGGTTCATTTTTAATGCCCTCCTTATTTATTTTAAAGCGTCTTCGAAAATTGTCCCTTTAAACACCAAAAGGGTATCTCCTTCTAAGTAGATTTTATTCTCATTTTCTTCAATGTAAATGGTTAAAAGCTCTCCACCTCTGGTAAGAACGTTTACCGGAGAGTTTACCAGACCAAGTTTATAGGCTATATATGCTGAAGCTGCAGAACCGGTCCCACAAGCAAGTGTTTCTCCTTCGACCCCTCTTTCATAAGTCCTTATTTGGATAATTTTCTGACCGTCTTTTTCTACGATGTTTATAAAGTTAACGTTGGTTCCTGCTGGACTAAAGGCTTCGTGGTATCTTATTTTAGGCCCTATCTTGGTTACCGGTGCGTTTTCTATGTCCTCCCAGAAGATAACTGTATGAGGAACACCGGTGTTTACAAAGTGGGCTAAAAACCAATCATAGTCTGTACGTAAAACCAGGTTGAGCTTTAAATCTTTAGGAGAAGTAAGGGCAACCTTTACCCGTTTCCCTTTAACCTCAGCATAGATTAGTCCTGCTTTGGTTTCAAAATAAAAAGGGCTTTCGAAAAGTCCAAGTTCTGTAACAAGCCTTGCTACACATCTTGCACCGTTTCCGCACATTTCGGCTTCGCTTCCGTCAGAGTTAAAAAACCTCCAGGCAAACTTAGCTTGTGGATTTGATGATTTTTCAAGCAAGATAAGACCATCTGCTGATACAGAAAATTTGGGACGACAGAGTTTTTTGGCAAGTTCTCTCCCTTCTTCTGGAGAGATCTCACCACTAAAGTTTAAAATAACGATAAAGTCGTTTCCTGAAGCACAAAGTTTGTAAAAACTTATTCCCTCTTTTTCAGACTCAAGTCTTTCGATACTCATAAAAAACCTCGTATGTTTAATTATACGATAATACTACTATTAATATATTTTACAATTTTATCTTAATTCTTCTAAAGTTTCAAGGATTTTTTTGGTAGGAGGGTCTTCATAGAAGCAATATTTTCCTATACGCTTAAGAAGCACTATAGTCAGTTTCCCCTGAAAAACCTTCTTATCTTTTGAAAGGTGTTTTAACACTTGTTGAGGAGATAGATTAGAAGGAAGGCTGAGAGGATAGGAAAGATTCGCTAAAATATTTTTTAAAGGAGAAAAAACCTCTTTTTCTGCAACCCCAAGTTTTTCTGAAAGTTTTGCCTCGGCAAGCATCCCTAAGGCTACTGCCAGCCCATGAGGAATAGAATAGTTTAATTCAGTTTCCAGGGCATGTCCGATGGTGTGCCCAAAGTTTAGAACTTTTCTTAGTCCTGCTTCTTTTTCATCTTTGGAAACTACATAAGCTTTAATTTTACAGCTTTCATAGATAAGGTATTGAAGGTCTTCAGGGTTTAGTTGAAAAAGCTCTTCTCCTTTTTGAGAGATAAAAGTAAACAACTTATTTTTTAGGATACAGCCATACTTTATTACCTCAGCAAGTCCGTTTTGGATTTCATTTTTAGGTAAGGTTTTTAAAACCATGGGATCGATGTAAACCCTGCTTGGTTGGTAAAAGGTGCCGATAAGGTTTTTGCCTTCTGGCAGGTCAACCCCGGTTTTTCCTCCGACAGAAGAGTCTACCTGGGAAAGAAGGGTGGTTGGGACCTGTACATATTTTACCCCTCTCAGGTAGATGCTTGCCAGAAACCCTGTGATGTCTCCTACTACCCCACCTCCAAGAGCAATCAAAAGGTCTTTTCTGTCAAACCTTTTTTGAATAAGACTTCGGGCTAAAGAGATCACCGTGTCTATGGTTTTAGACCCTTCTCCAGGAGGAAAAGAGAAAATTTCAGCCTTGATTCCAGAGGTATTTAACTGTAATGAAAGCTTTTCTCCGTAAAGAGTTTTTACCGTGTCATCGGTTATAATAGCTACTTTGCCAAAGTTAAAAGAGGCTTTTAGGTCTTCGGCTATTTCATCAAAGATATGAGGTTTGATCAATATCT
Organism: Thermodesulfobacterium commune DSM 2178; assembly: GCF_000734015.1. GTDB lineage: Bacteria > Desulfobacterota > Thermodesulfobacteria > Thermodesulfobacteriales > Thermodesulfobacteriaceae > Thermodesulfobacterium > Thermodesulfobacterium commune. The sequence continues at coordinate 1,502,152 of NZ_CP008796.1, read as the reverse complement.
GGTAAGATGGCTTAGTTTTAACAGTAATTACAGACATGTTACAGATTTTTAAGGTTTTTCAAGAAGGTTTTTATTTCCTTAGGTGAGTTTTTCCCCTTTTCTTCTATGATTTTTACTATGGCACTACCTATGATAAAGGCGTCTGCGTAAGGATAGAGAAGCTTTATTTGTTCTTTTTTTGAGATGCCAAACCCAACGGCTAAAGGGAGATTATTTCCGCAAAGATTTTTAGTGATTTTTAGTCGATCTGCTAAGTCTTCTGGTAGAGAGTCTCGGGCTCCTGTTATACCTGTAATAGAAACGTAGTAAAGAAATCCTTTGGTGTGTTTAACAATTTTTTGGATGCGATCTTCAGAGGAGGTAGGGGTTGCAAGAAAGATGGTGGCAAGACCTGAGTTTTGGTTTGCCTTTATCCAGGGTTGGGCTTCTTCTATAGGTAAGTCCGGGATGATAAAGCCAGCAAGACCTGATTGTAAAGCATGTTCTACGGTTTTTTCCAAACCGAACCGGTAGATGATGTTATAGTAGGTCATGCAAACAATAGGATAAGGGAATCCTTTTTGATTTAGTCTTGAGATAAATTCAAAATAGGCTTCAAAGGTAGGTTGATGTTCAAGGGCTCTCACGATAGCTTTTTGGATGGTTGGACCATCTGCAACAGGGTCGGAAAAAGGGAAACCTAACTCGATACAGGCGGGTTCAACCTCAGCCAATTCCCAGAGGATAGCCTCTGTGGTTTCAAGGTCAGGGTCCCAGCAGCAGATATAAGGAATGACAGCTACATCACCTTTAGATTTAATGGTGTTTATAGCCTTTTTTATCAAAGAGGCGTTTTTTTCCATCAAGCTTAGTTCCCTTCCAAGTATTCTCTTACAGAGGCAACGTCTTTATCTCCTCTTCCAGAAAGGGTTATCACCACGATGGTGTCTTTAGGGAGGTCTTTAGCAATTTTTAAAAGATAAGCTACTGCATGGGCAGACTCTAACGCAGGGATGATGCCTTCTTTTTCAGAAAGTAATTGAAAGGCCTCAAGGGCTTCCTCATCGGTAACTGACACATACTCAGCCCGGCCTGAGTCTTTAAAATAGGCATGTTCAGGCCCTACCCCTGGATAATCAAGCCCAGGGGCTATAGAGTGAGCTCCTTTTATCTGCCCTACCCTATCTTGAAGTAGATAGGTAAGCATCCCATGTAAGACCCCAGGTTCTCCTACGGCTAAGGTAGCTGAATGATGGTCTGTATGTAAGCCTTCTCCTGCGGCTTCAACCCCGACAAGTCTTACCTGAAGGTCCTGCCTAAAGGGATAAAAAGTCCCCATGGCATTGGAGCCTCCTCCTACACAGGCAAGCACTAAATCAGGGAGACGTCCTTCTTTTTTTAGGATCTGTTTTTTTATCTCAAGCCCGATAATACTTTGGAAATCTCTTACCATCATAGGGTAAGGATGAGGCCCTACCACTGAGCCGATTACGTATAAAGTAGAGGTTACGTTAGTAACCCAATCTCTCAGGGCTTCGTTTATGGCGTCTTTTAAGGTTTGAGTACCAGAATAGACAGGGACTACTTCTGCTCCTAAAAGCTTCATCCTGAAGACGTTTAATTTTTGCCTTTCAGTGTCTTTAGCCCCCATGTAGACCACACAATTTAGGCCTAAAAGCGCACAGGCAGTGGCTGTAGCTACCCCGTGCTGTCCTGCTCCTGTTTCAGCAATGATCCGGTTTTTACCCATCCTCTTAGCCAGAAGAACCTGACCGATGGTGTTGTTGATTTTGTGGGCTCCGGTATGAAGAAGGTCTTCTCTTTTTAAGTAGATTTTGATCTTTTTCCCAAGGTAAGAGGAAAGATTTTGGGCAAAATATAGAGGGGTTGGTCTCCCGGCATATTCCTTAAGAAGGTATTGCCATTCTTTCCAAAAAGAGGGATCTTTTTTTACTTTAAGATAAGCCTTTTCCAGGTCGTAAAGAAGGGGAATTAAGGTCTCAGGGACAAACCTTCCTCCAAACTTCCCAAAATATCCTTTCCGGTTAGGAATCTTCATCTTGGTTTGATAGTATACTTCTTTTTTAGTTTTTGGCAACTTTTGGATTTTGTTTGAAAAGTGTATTTTTTTGTTTATATAGAAAAATTTTTCAAAGTCTTTGGTCATAGTGTT